>SXRI01000010.1 GCA_005793615.1 Bdellovibrionales bacterium | reverse complement strand
GCTGAGTCGCAGCGCAAGGCCCGAGCCACCCTTGACTGACAGGATCTGAAATGCGAAAACTAAATCAGTAGCGTCGCTACGCTCCGATAGCCGGGCGGAATCGAACCGAAACAGCCGGGCGCCTTAACCGAAATACGCATAAGCTCCGCCAGCTGGTTGATGCCTACACTGAAGAAGGTGCCTACAGTATCAATTGCAGCGAGGCTTCAACGATCGCCAAAAATCTGAAGCGAGCGGCGGTGCCACGTGCTGAACGCTACTCGGACGATCTGCGCTGTGAAGCCGGCGGCAAAGTCTACTATATTCATAATCAAGGTAAACACGCATCTCTACGGGTCGCCAACTCATCGGGAAAGTTCTTGTTCTTTCCGGGAACAGAGTCTGAGCAAGGTGCGCCGATCTCACTCAAAAAATCAACTAAGACGGAAGGTTGCTCGCTGTCCTTTAGCCGCAGCTCCTCGGGCCTTCGCGGTTTTAGACTTTGCCTTGGCGAAGGTGAAACCCACGGCTCCCTCCATGTCAATGGAAGGTCAGTGAATGTGAGCTGTGAACAAAACGGTCCATTCCACGAAAACGTAGCTGATTCGATCGACGATGAAGGCCGTCAAGGTCGCAAAAAACATCGCCGTCACGCAAGCAAGGCTCAAGGTGGAAAAAAGGGCAAAAAGAAACACCAGCGTAGAAGCACTCACAGCCAGAAAGACAGTTACGACCAGGAAGACGAAGAAGCCGATAACGCAGTTGATCCCGGCGCTGGCTCGAGCGCATTCGGCGGCTCGCTCCTGAACTAAGAATAGATTTAACTCACCAAGCCGGTCCACCGGCCTGGTGACCTCAGGCGAATAGGGATTTTTTATGAAGACTGTAAAATCGACCTTACTTGTTTTGTTGGCCTTAAGCTCCATCACTCTTCCACCGCAAGCCCACGCTTATATCGCACGCGAAGAAGTCGAAGTATGTGAGGACGAAGAACTCAACACAGGCATTGGCGTCGTCGCTGGCGGCGTCATTGGCGCGGCAGCAGGTTTCTTTCTCGGCGGCCGCAATCCTTTGATCGCGACCGGCGCTGGACTCGGTGGCGCCGCACTCGGTGGCTTTCTCGGTAACGCCGCAAGCTGCGAGCAACGCAAGACCTACTACGGCCACTTAATGAATCATCTCCACAGCCCCAACTACCGCCAGCCCTATGAGTCCTCAGGAGTTCGCATCGTCGTGACTCGCGAAGGCTATGCACGCTGGGGCGAGTACTGCCGTACTTACCACATGGACTATGTAAACGCTCGCGGACGCTGGGTGGAAGAAGAGCGCACCACATGCCTCAATCGCGGAAGGTGGCGTGTCGGCTATGACAGCGATGCTGTCTATCGCGTGATCTGGAATAACCCAGGCCCGACCTATCGTGAAACCTACTATCGTCCACGCTGGGAATATCGTGTGGAGTATGACTACTACCGTCCGCACCACCACGGTCATTATCACCATCGTCGCGACTACCCTGATCATGTTTCACGAGATTACAACCGAGCTCCCCGTGAAGGCTATCGCTCTTATCAGTGAGTTTTAAGGGACTCGGTATCGCTTAAGGATCGTAATCAATCGGCGTGCGCTCATAGACCGCAACCATGTCGGCGCGCGTTTTTTCAACAATGCCGTCGACATCAATGGGTGTCAGGCCTTTAGTAGAAATCGCCGGCAGATACTCGACCTTGATCTCTCGATAGAGGCGACCGACGTTGATATGCATGGTTTTCTTCGGCAGCACCGCGTGCGTGCCTTTAAGAACCACGGGAATAATCGGAACACCGGCGTTAATCGCAAACAAGAACGGACCTTTTTTAAATTTTCCGATAGCCGGTTCCTTTTGCCGCGTGCCCTCAGGCGCAAGAACGAAAAGCGTGTTCCTTTTAAAACGGATTTCAGCCGCTTTATAGATCTTTAGAACCTCCGCACGATTCTCGCGAGCAATGGGCAGCGTGCCGCAAGCTCGCATCGCAGCGCCAAAGATCGGAAGCTTAAAGAGCTCGATCTTGGCTCCAAAGCGAATGTTCTTTGCGGTCGAGACCATAAGCACCGGGATATCAAAAAGACTCTGATGGTTAAACACCACTATGCCACCGCCGACGGCCGGCAGACTCTCTTCACCGTGCACCGAGACGCCTATTCCGAACACTTTAAGACAGGCCCGAGCCCAGGAATGAATCAGGGAGGTGGCAAGTTCATGTTTACCCAGGAAACTCACTGCGATCACGATACTGCTCGCGACGATCGTCACCGCTGAGGCCACGACGATACCTAGCATGGAACGAACACGGGTGAAAATCATCAGCGTGAGCGAACCCAGGCTTAACGACGATCGTGCAGCGTCAGCCATGAGGCGTTCCTCCGGCCTCGCTTTCAGATTGGTCGGAATCCCGGAGAACTCGTTCGCGAGCCTTGCGCCTTTGACGGTTTTTATATTCGTTATGTGCGGTAGGTCCCGATAGGTGGCTGCGGTAGGTTTCCGTATCCATAATCTGAATCTCGAAGGGATAGAAGAACCGGAAGGCACGTTGAGTCTCCAGAGGGCCGACCGCCACCGTAATTAACTTTCGGTTGATTAACTTAATAAAACGATGCTCGGGGCCAGAGAACTCATTGTGACGTTCGCGAAACTCCGCCCGCGAGCGATGCTCCTCGATACATTTATCCAAAAGCGCTTGGGCCTCTTGTGATGAAGGCTCGACCCCAGAGGCTGTTTGTCGGGCTTTCAACTGCTCCATGACTTCCATAAAAAGATTCAGCGGATAGAGAGTGTTACTACTCTGATCCGGAATAATATGCGGATAGCTCACAATATGCTGGTCCACCAAAAACCGAATGACACGAAAGGAATCAAAGACGGACTGAGTGACGAACCGAACACCTAACTTATCCAGCAGAGTCAGTGCCACACGTTCAGGCCTGGCCAAAAGCTTGATCACCGAACTAGCTGTCGCCTTAAAGGGTTTAATTTCAAACTTTGCAAGAGGAATACCGCCGTCAGGCCCCGTGGCGCCCAAAATCGTCGTACCACTCTGAACATCGTGCAGAATGGAGTCTTGCAACGGCTTTAGAATCTGCAACTGAATTTCATCACGAAATGCACTGAAAAGATCGTTACGCAAATGCACATAAACATGCATAACCCGCAAAATCGCGCAAGCCCAACGCTGTAATTCACGGTCTTCCAATCGGCGCGAACTTGCAATGATGAGGAGATTACTGAGTTCACCCAATGAGCGCTGATCCGCCACTCGTTCCGGAATTTGTTCGCCATCATCCAGCAGTTCATCTTTGATCAAGGCGACGGAGCGCCGATGAGTGGCCCAGAGCTGCTCGGCACTGGCCGGATCAGCCAAGTCGTACCCATAGGTTAAGGTGAATTGCCGAGCTTCATCTGCGCTCTGAATATTGAGCCGCGCAATATCGAGAGCCGAGACACCTCCAACCACACATTCCAGCATCTGCCGATTGAAGTTGAATACCGACGACGGGAAATCTGCAGGTGGTTTTTTATTACTCATCATGGTTTACCGTTGATTAGAGCGATCTGGTTCGGCCTTGTCCAGTGATCTCTTTTGTCCGTCCACTTTTGTCTAAACATTTGGTTGTCTAAACATTCGACAGCCATCTACCAAGGTTGCGCCTTTAAGATTGATACCCTCGTCCTGAGGCATGCCTACCCGCTCAAACTCACTGGATCGCTCACAGAGGCGATTTCACAGGGGTAAAACCGGTTGGAGCGGCACTGAAATTGCCTTAAAAGTCAGTGAGCCAGCGATACCGGATAACTAGTACTTTGACAGATAAATTTCTAGC
>SXRI01000179.1 GCA_005793615.1 Bdellovibrionales bacterium | reverse complement strand
GGAACAAACGAGCCAATAAGGAGAAGATCACCATCAACTGGACCTTCACCAAAAAGAAAGCGCGGAAAAAATTTAGATACCAACCGGCGAAGAAGTCTCGGTGAGACCGGCTAGAAATTTATCTGTCAAAGTACTAGGTTGGCAACCAATGTAACTCGCTAGCTTTTGCCGTGCGCCCCGACCAAACTCGGCCGAATCCAAGCGCTCGACCACGTACTCGCGATAATCTTCAAAGTCATAAATAGGAGAAAGGGCTGCCATGCTCTGAAGTTAACTAATTACTTAACTTAAGCCAAGGTTTTTCAGTGAGTTTACCTATTTTTCAATAAAAACAAGAGTATATTTCGCTTCATTGATTACTTAACTTTCAATAGGAGAAAGAAAATGAAAAGCCTGTTCGCTCTGACACTGATCCCGACCTTGGCCCTCGTGTCAAACTTGGCACTGGCCACGACACTGGCCAAGACTTCAGCCGAAGCCGCAGCTCCGAAAACAACCTCGATCAACTGCGTATTCACGGAGCCCTTCTTCTCGCTCGATTTCGATCTGAAAAAGCGTGAAGTTTCTCTTACGGAGCCCGACTGGAAACACGACGCCGGCAAAACCGTGACCAAGGTTATCGCTAAAGGCATCCGCGTTCGCACAGATATGAGCGATCCCTTTGTGCCGAGCTACACGGTACTCACCTCTACCGGCAAAGTCTTCGCGGTTCTGACTTTGGACGTCCAGGGCTCTGACGGAATGAGCGACGTGATTTCGCCGTTTTCAATCAAGTACGCAAAAATGTTCGGCGGCTGTTCGTCGAACCGCATTTCCCCTATCGATCCAAATAAACAATAATTAAGGAGTCATTCATGAAAACTATTTTACTTGCGACATTCGCGCTCATCATTAGCTCTAATGCCTGGGCCACAGGGGGCTTCGGTTGTGAAATCAAAGAAAAAGGCCTGAAGCTCGAAGTGAGCGGCGTCACCAGCAGAGGCTTCGGCTCTGCTCTTGTCGAAACCACAGCCGTACTTAAGGGCGTGATTCGCGATGGAAAGAAGAAAGTTCCGCTCGCGATCACCTTTAACAAATCTCATGTCAGTCAATATTGGAACATGGGCCCTGAGCTTCGCCTCGCCTACGTCATCGAACATGATGGCCCCGTGCACTCAATGACCACGGTGATCATCGAGACCAAAGGCAAAAATAAGATCGACAATGAGTACCTAAAAGGCACCGCCACGGTCCTCCACTATGTCGCCAATAGCGCGCAAATCACCCGCTACTACGACATCACCTGCATGGTTGAGTGATCAAGCCTGCCCCGCGCCGCATGGATGCGAGCGCTTCACCTACCAAAAAAGCATTGGCTCTGACACAAAGGAGCGTCTATTATGGGCGCTGCTTATGACAAACGATGTGGAGCGACTAGCAATTCCGATTTTGATCTTCAGTGACGGCGCCTGCTCCGGAAACCCCGGACCGGGAGGCTGGGCCGCGGTCATTGCCTTTGCTGACGGCGAGATTTGCGAGCTCGGCGGCTTTGCCCCTGAAACCACCAATAATCGCATGGAGATGTTGGCGACAATCAAAGCCATCGAATACATCCGCGAGCGCGCTGGACGAGTGGCCTTCTATACCGATTCCACTTATGTCATCCGCGGGATCACGCAATGGATTTGGGGATGGCGGCGCAATGGCTGGCGAAGCGCTGAAGGCAAAGACGTCCTCAACAAAGATCTTTGGGAGATCTTGGCAGCAGCCGTCAATGATCGTAAGGGTGACGATAAAATCGAGTGGCACTACTCGCGCGGTCACTCAGGAACTCCCGGCAACGAGCGCTGTGATCAGATCGCGGTCGAGTTCTCCCAGGGGCGAAAGCCAAGACTCTACTGCGGCCCTCTCCTGCAATACTCTGTCGCTATTTATGATCTGCCGGAGGATTCGAGTTTACCGGAAATGCGTCCCAAGCAAGAAAAGAAAGTCGCTTACTCCTACTTGTCATTCCTTGGCGGTAAAGTTTATCGACATCGCGACTGGGGCTCTTGCGAGCGCCGCGTGAAAGGGCAATCAGGAGCAAAATTTAAAAAGGCGATGGAGCCAGCAGACGAAGCAAAGATCCTCAAAGAATGGGGCCTGACTGAGAACTCGAAAATTCACGAGTGAGCGGCGCAAGTAACCCCGACGCTTAAAATCGATAGAGTCCAGACATCATCAGGCCCATATAAAAGAGTTTGCTCTCTTCCATCGCTGAAGGATTTCGCAGGGAATCCTCAGACTTTTGCAATTCAGTGTAGTTGTAGTGAAAAACCCCAAGCGCACTTTCAAAATCTTTTTTCTTCCACATAAAACCGACCGATAAAAACGAACTAAAGGCTTTGCTTTCGCTTTTCGCATTGGCGACAAATGTCTCGGTCAGATTGAAATTGAGACCCGAGATCACAGCTAGTACTTTGACAGATAAATTTCTAGCCGGTCTCACCGAGACTTCTTCGCCGGTTGGTATCTAAATTTTTTCCGCGCTTTCTTTTTGGTGAAGGTCCAGTTGATGGTGATCTTCTCCTTATTGGCTCGTTTGTTCCAT
>SXRI01000178.1 GCA_005793615.1 Bdellovibrionales bacterium | reverse complement strand
GCCCGAAAGGGAGCAACGGTAGCGGAACCGACATGTGATATGGGGTGCCCGGTCACCTTATTTTTCCGGCGAATTTAATTTCTTTAAATTAAGGATACGGTTTTTTGGCATATCAGGTGATCGCACGAAAATGGCGACCGCAATCGTTCGGCGATCTCGTCGGGCAAGAGCATATTTCGCGCACTCTTTTGAACGCGCTCAAAAATGATCGTTTGCCACAAGCTCTGCTTTTTACCGGCGTTCGCGGTACCGGAAAAACCTCGTCGGCACGAATTCTCGCCAAATCGCTTCGCTGTCCCAACGCCAAGGACTTCGTGCCGTGTGGCGTTTGCGCGGAATGCGAAGACATCGCCAACTCGCGCTCGCTCGACGTGATCGAGATCGACGGCGCCTCGAACAACGGCGTCGACGCCATTCGCGAACTGCGCGAAACGGTGGGCTATATGCCCTCGAGCGGCCGCTACAAAGTTTATATCATCGATGAAGTCCACATGCTGACCGGCAGTGCCTTTAATGCGCTTCTTAAAACTCTCGAAGAGCCGCCAGCGCATGTCATCTTCATCATGGCAACCACCGAAGCACAGAAGATTCCGAGCACGATCCTGTCACGGTGCCAACGCTTTGATTTTCGCCGCATCCCCATCCGTCAGATCGCCGCTCATCTCAGCAAGATCTGCGACACTGAAAACGTGAAATACGAGCCGGAAGCTTTGTGGCTACTGGCTCGTCACGGTGATGGTTCTTTGCGCGACAGCCAAAGCCGCCTGGATCAGGTGATTACCTTCTGTGACGGCAGTTTGACGCTCGAACGAGTGGTCGATGTTCTTGGTCTGACCGATCGCTCACTTCTTCTGGAGACCTTGGAAGCTCTGGTCACCCGTGACACCCAGCGAACGGTCGATGTTGTCGAAAAGATCTTTAAATCAGGCTACGATCCGAAAGTCTTCGCCGAGGATCTTCTCGAAGAAATTCGCAACGCTCTCTTAGTCCGCCTAGTGCCAGACAACCCGGCCCGTGTTTGCGACTTGCCTGAGTCCGAGATCGATCATCTGCGCAACCTCGCGCAGAATCTTAGTGAAGAAGACTTGCATATGCTTTTTGATATGGCGTTGAAGGGTATCAACGACCTGATGCGCTCTCCAGATGCACGCTTGGTTCTGGAGATGTTGCTCCTGCGCATGGCCGCAGCCCCACGTATTGCCAGTCTCGCCGCCCTTGCTGCCGGAGTTATTCCAGTCGCACATCCTGTGACTGCGAGCGCGCCGCCAGCCGCCCACACATCGGTAGCGGCGACCGGCTCTGTGCAACCTGCACCAACAGCCGCTACTGGCGAGCGCCCGGCCTACACAATGGCATCTTTCACCCGCCCGGCATCGGCTGCTGCAGCTGCTGCAACGGCCGCCAAAGCAACGGCGCCATCCACAGCATCCCCGCCTCAGGCAACGTCCCCAGCTTCCGCTGCGGAAGACGAGGCGCCGAAGGTTGACCCGGCGAAAGCCAATGATCCGTGGTTCAAGTTTGTTGAGAAAGTTAAGAAATCAAATAGCCTTTTGGGCGCGATGCTTGAAAACACTCATATGATCGGCACTGATGGCGGCACTCTCACGATCGGTATTCCGCGCAAGATGAGCTTCCTCTTTGACAAGGTCAAGGAGCCCGAGAACCTTAAGCGTATTGAGGCCTTCCTTGATACCCTTTGGGGAAAGAAGTACGCAGTCGATGTAAAGCTTGCTGATGAACAAGTGGAGAAGGCGACGCCCAAAACCATGGCCGAAGAACACAAGGCCGAGCAAAAGCGTTCGCTTCAACAAGCGGTTGAGCAGAATCCTCTGGTAAAAACCGCGCAGAATGTTTTTAAAACTCAAATCAAGTCGATTAAAGACGCGAGCAAAAGGGAGTAAGTCGATGAAAAAAGGAGGCGGAATGCCTGGCGGAATGCAAAACCTCATGCGCCAAGCGAATCAACTTCAAATTAAAGTAAAAAAGCTCCAAGAAGAACTGGCCGAGCGTGAATACGAAGGCACTTCCGGTGGTGGCGCGGTTTCCGTAAAGATGAAGGGTGAAAACCAAGTCATCGCTCTCAAAATTTCTGATGATGTCGCCAAAGCCGGTGATCTTGAAATGCTGCAAGATTTGATCGTCACCGCCACCAATGACGCACTCAAAAAAGCCAAAGACACTCATGCTGCTGAGATGGCCAAAGTCACCGGTGGTATGGGCATACCGGGTCTGTTCTAAACACCATGTTTAAGATCGGGGCTCTCGAAAAATTAATTCACGAGCTAAGCCGCCTGCCGGGAGTAGGACCCAAAACCGCGCAGCGACTCGCCTATCATATTTTGCGGACCCCCGACCTTTCCGATCACCTGCAGTCAGCCTTGCAACTGGTGCAAGAAACCGTGCACTCTTGCGGTAAGTGTTTTTCCTATACCGATACAGGCGATCTTTGCCGTTTCTGTACTGATCACCATCGTCGTG
This sequence comes from Bdellovibrionales bacterium, assembly GCA_005793615.1. GTDB lineage: Bacteria > Bdellovibrionota > Bdellovibrionia > Bdellovibrionales > JAMPXM01 > SXRI01. The sequence goes on along the minus strand of SXRI01000178.1, from coordinate 360 downwards.
ACGACCTGCTTTGCATCGTTGAAGAGCCCGCTGACATCCTGAGAGTCGAATCCTCAGGCGTCTTTCGCGGACGCTATCATGTTCTTCATGGAGCCATCTCACCACTTGATCATATCGGCCCTGAGAACCTGCGCATCCGCGAATTGATGGAACGCATCGAAGCTGGTCTGCAGAGCCCATCGGGCGAAAGTGGTACACCTAAGATCAACGAGATCATTCTTGCGCTTGATCCAGATCTCGAGGGCGATACGACCGTTCTCTATCTAGCCAAAGCACTCGCCGATAAACAGGTGAAAATCACCCGAATTGCGAGTGGCGTCCCCATCGGAAGCGATATAGACTACGTTGACGATAGAACTT
>SXRI01000177.1 GCA_005793615.1 Bdellovibrionales bacterium | reverse complement strand
CTGAGTCGCAGCGCAAGGCCCGAGCCACCCTTGACTGACAGGATCTGAAATGCGAAAACTAAATCAGTAGCGTCGCTACGCTCCGATAGCCGGGCGGAATCGAACCGAAACAGCCGGGCGCCTTAACCGAAATACGCATTCAGTCGCCGGCATCGCCGTATCGAGAGTCGCCTGGTTGAGGTTTTACGTAAGGTCGACGACGCAAGACTCTTCAAATCCCTCGGCCACCCGAGTCTCTTTATGTATGCGGTCAAGTGTCTTCGCTTCACGGAATCTACCGCCTATACGTTCATCAACGTTTCGCGAAAAACCAAAGAGGTGCCGATTCTATTGGCGGCGTTGAAGGAGGAAAGGTTCTCGGTTGCGCGGGCGAGCCGAATCACCTCTGTTTTGAACGCAGAAAAAGCTGCGTCTCTTATCGATTTCGCCGCTCGACACACGTCGGGCGAAACGGATCTGGAAGTGGCGCGCCTTGCCGGAAAAGGTAAAGGCGAAAAGACTCGCGCAGTACAGGTTTCTGCAGAAGTCATGGAGCTACTCAAACGCGCGCAGTCGCTACTCGCGAGCCGGAGAAGGAAGCATGTGCCGGTCGACGAGACGCTGAAACTTGTGCTTGAGGATTACCTTGAACATCATGACCCGGTCAAAAGATCTGTGCGGATTGAGAAGCGGAAGAATGCGAAGCGGAACTCTGTTCGCTCCGAATCAATGTGTGCCAAGCCGCAGAAATTTAGACAGAACTTTGAGCAGAATTTTGAGCACTCCGAGTGCGCGCCAAACCAGCGCACTGCTGAGCGCTCAAGCGAACGCACAGAGTCCACGAAGCTCACGCGCAGGCCTCTGACTGCCGTGCAAAAGCACGCGGTCTTTCATCGCGATGGCGGTCGGTGTACTTTTGTTGATACAAACGGAGAGCGTTGCCCGAGTGACCGATGGTTAGCCACTCACCATTTGAGACCAGTGAGCCGAGGCGGCAGCAATGAGCCCACGAATCTCACTTTGCTGTGCGCGTTCCATCACGATCTCGTCCATCAACTAAGTTTCGGGCTCGAAGGCCAGTTGAATTGGCTCAAGGAGCCGACAAAGGCCTATCGCCACTAAAGCGAGACTGAAGTGCCACAGGAGTGCCACAGAAGTGCCACAGAAGTGCCATGAAGGCGACCCAAATCTCGGACCTGGAATCTTTTTTGGCGTCTTCGCGCGCCTCCAATTTTTCCTGAAAGAGGCCAAAAATCGGCTAAGCTTTTGACACCTGTTGACCGCTCTCCAGCCCACGGCCGGCGCGCTGCTCGAGGCAAACCTAAACTCCGTCTCAAAATGCGATAAAGCGATACTGGCGGCAGTTCCAGAGCGTTTTTCGAGCACGCCTTTTGCCTTATCAATTAGAAAGGAGATCGATGGCATGAGCAGCGCAAACAAGATCAAGATATCGATCGCCGCAGCAATCGCCAGCTCCCTGTTCTCACTCAGTCTCCGAGCCGCACCACCAGCAGCTCCGCCAACACAGACTACTCAACAGACTACTGAACAGAGCTCCGCAGGCGATCGCAAGGTACAAGTCAAAGTCGAAGAGGATATTCGCGTCAGGTCAAAGCAAGGCGATCTTCTGATTGAAGAAGCACATCTGCCACCAGGTTCAGTGATCGAAGTCTCGCTGCAAGAGTACCAGAATCCCGTCGATCTTCCCTACTGGTCAGGATCAAGGGATCGCAAAGCGCAGTTCGTAAAAAAAATTCGGGTAGTTAAAGTTCCAGGCTTCTCCCCTCAAGACATCAACGAGATCAACACTTGGCTTCCGGTTGAGGGACTTTATATTTCGAGAAAGCAACTCGGCGAAGGAATCGTGGTAGCTGACTCAGCCAACAAACGTCCGCAAAGGGTAACGCTTCAGCGTCCAGCCTATATCATGCGCAACGACGGTCCGAATCCGACCGATATTCCACAGCCGAAATTAAAACCCGAGCCTGACACCGATCATACTTTGGAGCCCAGAGTGGCCGACGCCCTGGTTGAGCAAATGAACCAAGCTCGCGAGACAGTCGGGAGCACGGGTGTGCCAAAGTCCTATTGCGCGGAATGCGACCGCCACCATCTCTTCCGTAAATTTGTGGATCAAGGGGTACCGGCAAAAGCGCTCGCCGACGCCCTCAAGATGCTCGAAAAAAATCCTCGCGGCGCCATCAAGAACAAACGTTATGTCGCGATCGCCGATTACACCAAACACTCAAGCCAAAAAAGATTCTTCCTTTTAGACATGCGCACTGGCGAAGTTAAAAAAACCATTATGTCTCACGGTCGCGGCTCCGAATCGCGCAATGGCAGCGGCTTCGCTGACCGATTTGGTAACCGTAAAGAATCGAAAATGACCCCTGCGGGATTTCACGTAACAAGTAAAATCGGTTACGGACCCCATGTTCGTAGCCGCATGGTGGTAATGAAGGGCATCGAACCGGGACTGAATGATCAATCCGCAGGACGAGGAATCCTCCTCCACACTACCAACATAAGAGGGAAAAGGTACGCAACCTACGAGTTTCTTAAGGCGCACGGCTGGCTGGGACGAAGCAGTGGCTGCATCGCCGTTCCGCCAGAAGACCTCGAAGAAATTCTCGGAAAAATCGAGGGTGGCGCCCTCATCTACAACTACACCGGTAAGTCACGCAATTGAGTCGAGCCTCGCCACAATTCACTTGTACTGAATGATCTCATCCGCAGTAAAGCGGACCTTCTTGTGCTTTTGATAAGCATCATCAGGATGCCGATATCCCAGAGCTACAGCTAACACCGTTCGCCATCCAGACCCCTCGAGGCCGAGAACTTGATCATACCTGAGTGGATCAAGACCTTCCATCGGCGTGGAGTCAATTTTCAAAAGAGCCGCAGTCTTAAGCAAAAAGCCGAGCGCAATATAAACCTGGCGCTGCGACCATTGAAAGGCTTGCTCGGGCGTCATCGCCTTGACCAGGTTTTTCATCAGCATCGACTTAAAACCCGCTAAAGACTCAACCGTAGTGCCGCGCGCGTTCGCGACTCGCTGAAGATATTGATCGATATCGGTTTCGCTGACGTTGTCTTTAGCGAGAAAAACCACAAAATGCGAACTATCGGTGACCTGACTTTGATTCCATGAAGCCGCCCGAAGCTCGGCGCGAAGTTCAGGATTTTCAATCACCACAAAACGCCAAGGCTCCATCCCATAGGACGACGGCGTTAGGCGCAAAGTTTCGATGAGTGTTTGCCAATCCACTGACGGGATTTTCTTGCTCGGATCAAAGCGCTTCACTGCATAACGCCAATTCAGTGCTTCGTGAATCTTATGACTTTCGATTGCCATATCTGCCCGCCCTTTCGAGAGTCGCAGTTTATCTTTGGCTTTTCGCAAAAAGCAAGTAACGATCATGCCATGAGGTTTCTTCTCGCGGCGTTTTGCCTGATCTCCCACCTCCCTAATATTTCGCTCGCAGCGACAACGCAAGGTTTGGCGCGAGGGCAGGTCGCATGCCCGCGCTCCGCCGTTGAGATCCTTAAGAATACCCGACAGCTTATTGTTGTCTCGACGAAGACTTGGGATACCGCAACGGCGCAAATGAGTTGGTGGCAACGGCGCTCGGCGAGTGACAAATGGCAACCAGCAAGTGACTCGTTGGCGGCGGTAGTCGGACGCTCTGGACTGGCGTGGGGTTATGATTCTGTAAAACTTCCCTCGCCATGGCGCAAGGCCCATGAACCGGTCAAGATCGAAGGCGACGGCCGCACCCCAGCAGGGATTCATCGCCTAGGGCGCCCCTTCGGATTCTCGGCCCCGCTTGAACGCGGCGATTTCCTGGTGCTGACTCCAGACACGGTTTGTGTCGATGATCCCCTTTCTCGGTTCTACAATTTGGTGATCAATAGTTCCAAGGTAAAGAGAGACTGGCAGAGCGCTGAGATCATGCGTGAGATCGAACTCTATAAGATTGGTTTTATCGTTGATTATCACTCTAGCGCTAGCAAGCGCGCCGGCTCCTGTATTTTCATTCACATTTGGGGCGCCCCCGACCAAGGCACGGCAGGCTGTCTTGCGGCGAGCGAAGAAATCGTTGGCCGATTACAAGCCTGGGTCAAAGATCCGTCGAGAGTGGCCATCGCATTTCTTCCTGAAGAGAGCTTAACCAACGCTTGGGCCGGCTGTTTCCAATTTGCGAATTGAGTTACCGCTCAGCCAT
>SXRI01000176.1 GCA_005793615.1 Bdellovibrionales bacterium | reverse complement strand
GAGCCTGAGGCATTAAGGCCAACTCCGATCACGGTTCGTTTTTCATGTCCTTGATCAACGGTTTCAATCAGAATACCAGCGACTTTTTTGTCGTCGATATAGAGGTCGTTGGGAGCCTTGATATTGAAGCCGACCTCGGGCCAAATCTGAGTGCAGGCCTCAAAAAGTGCCAGACCCACGAGTGCGGAAAAGATCGGTTGCGGCACGGTTTTGACGGCAAAACTCCAAGAGGAAAGTAGTGCCGATCCGTCGGGCGTTGTCCAAGTATGTGTACCGCGACCGCGGCCGGCTGATTGCCGTTTGGCTAAGTAAACACTCGGGCCCGAAAATGACGACGGTGTGAGAAGCACTGGGCGAGTCGCCGTTTCAGTGTCGTCTTTGGCGATGGCATTGGTCGACGAAGTCTCATCATTCGCCCAGAGTTTATAGCCGCTTGCGCGGGCCCAGTCGCAGGTCCACGAAAACACGTCGACCAGTGGCGACGCGCTCATATCGGCGCCATCTCGGATTCTTGCCAGTCGAAAAGCAGGCTGACGTCAGCGGTCGGCGCAGAGTGAGTGATCGCGCCAACCGAGATGAAATCGACACCGAGCTCGGCGACCGAACGCACGCGTTCAACAGTCATGTTGCCGCTGGCTTCGACAGCGACTCCGTCGGGAATCATTTCAAGCGCTTGGCGAATCTGATCGTTGGACATATTGTCGAGTAAGATGCGTTCCACCTTCATGGCTACCGCCTCACGAACTTCCTCGAAGGTCGCACATTCTACTTCAATGGGCGATGGGGTGTGTTCGCGAATGCGTTGCACGGCCTTTGAGAGGCCGCCGGCAACCAGAATGTGGTTATCTTTGATGAGAATGGCGTCACTCAAATTGTAGCGATGATTGTGCCCGCCCCCGTGCGCGACGGCACGCTTTTCAAGATCGCGGTAACCGGGAAGTGTTTTGCGGGTATCAAGAATCTTTGTATTGGTATTTGCGACTTCGTGAACAAAGCGGCGCGTGAGAGTCGCGATTCCCGAGAGGTGACCGATGAAATTCAAGGCCACTCGCTCGGCTTTGAGGATCTGCATAAGGTCACCGGAAATATGACAAAGGATCTGTTTATTTAAAACAGCGTCGCCCTCTTTGAAATGCCATTGGACCTTGGCGCCAGGCTCAAGAGCCAGCATGGTTTGTTCAAAGGCAAGGGTGCCTGACAATACGAGATCGCATTTAGCGACCAGGCGGGCCTGCCCGAAACGTGGCGCGAGCGCGAGAGAGTCCGTTGTCAGATCGCCCTTTGGCATGTCTTCACGAAGTGCGGCTTTAATGAGATCCATTAGAGTCATGGCGGTCTTTCTCGAGGACGCTCTAGGGGCCTCGGTCGGCCTCTAACAGGCGATTGAGTTCCTCGCGGATAATATTCGAGGCGAGATCGGGAACAATCTCCCTTACCATTCTGCGGACAACAGTTTCAATGATGTCTTTAGACTGTGCGCGAATGATCTTCTCCAGTTGGTCGCTGTTCAGCTTTCCTATTTCACCGGTAAGGGCGGAGTTCTTTTCGGAGTTGATTGGCAGCGTGTCATCATCGGTGAGCTCATAAGCCGATTCCTGAATATCGGTAAACGCCAGAGGTGGATGGAGGGCGTTTTCGTCACTTTCAATGTGGATCTCGTCTTTGGGCACATGTCGTAAGAACTCACCGTGCTCTAAACTCTCGGGCCCCTCTTCGACTTCGAGAGTGAGTTTCGCTGAGGGTTCGTCGTCGGGATCCAGGTCGAGCTTAAAGCGCGCTAAATTCTTGTGTGACCAGGGTTCCTCAGAGTCCTCGGCTGCGACGATGGTTGGCTCCGCCATGATTTGATCTTCAGCCAAAGCCAATGGTTTCGCACGCTCCGGCGTTTTCTGTTGGTGCGAAGAAATTCGCACCTCCTGAAAATCCTCATCGCTCGATTGGAAATCGAACCCATCCTCATCTTCTCCAGCATCTGTGGCGTGATTGGGGGGGGACGAGTCGATGGCTAATTCGGGGCCGTGGTCAGACGCTTCGATCTCGGTTTCCACCGGCTTCTGTGCCATCGGCGGCACCAAACCCATTGGTGATTTTTCGGCTTCGACTTGCTCAGCGAATTCACTGATGTCATCAAAGCTGTTCATATTCCAATTGGATGGTGGCGGTTCCGCCACTACCGGTGGAGCCGGCGGCGGCACGGGTTGTTTGATTGGGGCTTTGGCGGGTGGTGAGGCTGGCACTGCGGCGGTCCGCGGGGGAGGCGGCGGCGTTTCGCTCTTTGCTTTTCGCTTGGCGCTCTCCTCATCCTGCAGCGGTTCAGTGACGCTCTCTGGAAATTGCAGAAAGTGGGCGAGACGCTGCGAACGAGTTTTAGGCACTAATTCCAAAACAATCTGCCGAAGGTTCTCAACGTCAAAAGGCTTTTCGAGACGACGATCGGCACGGCAAGCTTGCGCTTGTCGTTCGTCGAGGTCCATGAATGAACTCCACATCAACACCACGGGAATATCATTCATTTCGGCGGCATCTTTGAGATCAGCGCATACTTCGTAGCCATTTTTTTTCTGCAAAAGTACGTCGGCGAAAATAATATCCGGTTGAAAGGTCTTTGCGACCTCAAGGACATCAATTCCCGATTGCACCGATTTGACTTCGACGGCAAAGTCTTGCAGTGCAAGCTGCATGACTTTCTTGATTGTGGTGCTCTCATCAGCAAGTAAGACGCGTAATGCCATTGCCAACAGTTAACGATTTTTGCTGAGTTCAGTCAAGGAATCGGTCAACTCGCGGTGTTTGACCAGCTTCAGCACACGAACTACGATGGGTCCCAGCAAATGCTCAATATCATCGACCGTTACATCGCTAAGATCTTCCTCGGCTTCTTTGCGAGCGGCCTGATCGTCTTTGTTACTTTGTTCATCGCCATCAATTACATGACCGAGATCGCGCAGTACAAAGCGCCGGCCGATGCCGTGATTCGCTATTACCTTTTGATGGCGCCTTCGCAGGTTTATCTCTTTCTTCCGGTTGCATGCTTATTGGGCACTATCTTCACTTTGAGTTCATTAAGCCGAACTAATGAGTTGGTGGCGCTTTTCAGTTCCGGTATGAGCTTGGCGCGCATTAGTATGCCGATCCTGATTCCGGTGGTTTTGATTTCTGGTCTGGGTTTTTGGGCCAATGATCGCCTTCTGCCCATGGTGAATCAGAAGAAGAACTATACGCTTTTTGTCGACATCCAGAAGCGTCCAGGTCTGTACTCGACAGTTAAAACCAATAAAATTTGGTACCGCTCCGGGAATATGCTGTTCAACATCAAGACGCTCCAGGCGGACAAGGGCGCCGCCCAAGGGTTGACGATGTATTACTTCAACTCCGCGTGGCAGTTGATTCAGATGATCACCGCCCAGGAAGTAAAGCTTCAGGGCCCTAATTGGGATCTTTTTGATGGCACCGTGACTCTGTTTACCTCGGACTCGAGTATTCCCTTAACCCAGGATTTCAAACGAAAGACGATCGCTGTCGGTGAAGACACTGCCGACATCCAAAAGAGCTCCCGCAGTACCGAAACTTTGAGTGTTGGCGAGTTGAGTCGCTTTATTGCGCACAATAAAGCGTCGGGGCTCGATACCCTACGGTATGAAGTCGACTATCAGGCCAAATTCGCCTTTGCCTTTGCCGCAATCGTTATGTCTTTTCTGGGAATTCCCTTCAGTGTTACCCGGCAGCGCGCGGGTGGTGACGCCTTTAACTTTGGAGCCACGATCGTTTTGGCCTTTGTCTATTGGGCTGCCTATAGCTCGGGTATTACCTTAGGCCAGCATGGGGCGCTTCCGCCGATGATAGCGGTTTGGGTACCGAATTTGGCCATGGTTGCCTTATCGGTGATCTTTCTGCTACGTCTGCGTCGCTAGCTTTCCCTCTTAAAATGAGGTATACTGTTGCATAATATTGACACGTGGAGACGGCCGATATGGTTCTCGAAGTCTTGAAATTTCCAGACCCTAGATTGCGCAAAAAAGGTGCATCCGTGGCAGAGGTCACGGCTGAACTCAAAGCACTTGCCGAGAATATGATCGAGACGATGTACGAGGAGAACGGGATTGGGCTCGCCGCACCTCAGATCGGTGAGTCGGTGCGACTTTTGGTGATCGACACGCGGCCAACCGATGAAGACGGAAAGCTTGTCCTCGAAAATTTGACCGAACTAGAAAGAGAAGTTCAGCAGCCCATCGTCTTGTTCAATCCGGTGGTGGTCGAGGCGCGTGAAAAGACGACTTATGAAGAGGGTTGTCTCAGTGTTCCGGGATTCTATGAAACCGTCGAGCGCCATAGCTATGTCGAGGTCAAAGGACTTGATGCCACCGGGCAAGAGATCACCATAAAAACCGACGGACTTCTCGCTATTTGTTTGCAGCACGAGATGGATCATTTAGAGGGTAAGCTGTTCATCGATCGCTTGAGCTTTCTTAAATCCAGTCGCATCAAAACCCGCATTCAAAAACATGGTTATCCGACACCCGAAGAAGTCGCCGAGGAACGGGCCCAAAAACATGACCAGAAGTGCGACCAGAAGCGCGACCCAAAACACTCGAAAGCAACAGCCACCATAGGTTCTTCTGGGGATGAGTAAGGTTAGAGTTCTCTTTCTCGGTACCCCGGATTTTGCTGTCGAAAGCCTGCTGGGTCTGCTGAACGATGAGCATTTTGAAATCGTCGGCGTGGTTTCGCAACCGGATCGTCCTGCGGGCAGAAAAATGCAACTCAAGGCTTCGCCGGTCAAAGAACTTGCCCTCGCGCGCGGCCTCAAGGTTTTCACGCCCGAAACAGTCAATACCGAAGAGTTTCGAAATCTGATTGCGTCGCTCGGCGCGGAAAGCGCGGTTATTGTCGCCTTCGGCCAGATCTTAGGGCAGAAGTTTCTCGATCTTTTTCCGCGCGGTTGTGTCAACGTGCATGGCTCTTTGTTGCCGCGGTGGCGAGGAGCTGCGCCGATTCAACGAGCGGTTATGGAAGGTGATCAAGAGACCGGTGTTGCTTTGCAAGTGATGGTCAAGAAGCTTGATGCTGGACCAGTGCTTGGCGTTCGCAAAATCCCTCTTTCTGACGATATCGATGCCGCGATTTTGTATGAGCGCTTGAAGGTTCTTGGTGCCGAACTTCTGCATGTTGAATACATGGATTATCTGCGGGGTAACCTGCAGCCGGTACCGCAAGATGAAGCGACTATGACCTTAGCGCCAAAGATAGATAAGTCGGAGGCTAAGATCGATTGGTCAAAACCGGCGCGGGTCATTTTTAATCGCATTCGCGGATTGGCGATGGGCCCTGCGCCGTTCGCGGTGCGTGCTGGTGCACCTCTTAAGATCCATAAAACACGGGTTGTTGCTGAAACGGGCGCGACTGGTGCACCTGGACAAGTCTTGCGAGTCGATTCCGGTTCATTTCAGGTTGCTTGTGGGCAAGGTTTACTTGAAGTTTTAGAGGTTCAACCTGAATCACGGTCTCGACAGACTGTCGCCGACTACTTGCGCGGCTATCCGCTTCAATCCGGCGATCGATTCGAGTAAGGCTCTTTGCCGAGACCTTAATTATTTACCACCTGCATTGCGACGAGATTGTCGGCAGTGAATAAGCTAGTTTTACCGTCGGCGGCGATGATCGAAACGCTGACGCGGAAATCGCCGAGACCGATTTCATTTGCTTGGATACTAAAGGACTGTGCGACCTGCATATTGGAATTCAGTGATGTTGTTGCGCCATCGCGGCTCAATACGATTTCGCCTTGAGTACCGACGATCGAAATCCGGATGATTCCAGAGCCAGCATTATAATGTGAAACAACCACGATGGTGAGGTTGATTGAGCCGCTCAAACGAGCAGGATAGGGTGTTACTGTTCCGGTGGTCGTGAAGGTCGGTCTCTCCGTAGTACCGGTATCTCGCGGAGGAGTTTGTTGCGGAGAATTGGTAGTTTGCGTTTGGTCCGTAACCGGCGTGGAATTGTACCCCTCGGGCAAGGTTTCGGAGGGTAGGTTTGTTGTTCCTGTCTGACTGGCACTCCGCCCGGGCAAATTCTCCCCGCAGTTTTGGTAAACAAATAGCGTGGTGAGTGCAAATCCGGCAATGATCAGTCGTGTTCCCATTTTTCCCATGTCTCCTAAATATACTTCAAAACACTACATTCTCAGTACGAATTTGAAACACATCTGCGCGAAATCCCCCAGGCGCGTTTAAATGAAATTGAGGTCTCATTTTAAAGCAATGAAACTCACCTGCCGTCCAGCAAGCGCAGCGTCTCGCCGGTATGATGCATGGGTGTTTGAGGAGAATGTATCAATCGCAAGCGTCGTGGTTCGTTCTTTCTCGAAGCCAACGGATTTGAGCTGCGCCCGCGTGATCGTCAGAAGATCGACATGAGCTTTCTGCGGATCCTTATGATCTCTAAGTGCGGTTTTTTCAGGTGAAAATCCGCGAACAGCGTCGAAGCTGGCTTCGAGCCTAAGCGCGACATCACGACCTACTTCAAAACTTTCGGCACTGATGTGCGGGCCAATCCATACGTGGGCATTTTCAAGTGCCCCGCAGAGCCGGCGAAGCTGGTCGCAGGCTTTGAGCACAATGCCATTTTCGACTCCGCGCCAGCCGGCATGAATAGCGGCGACAAAATGCGAATGAGGTTCATAAATCATGATGGGTAGACAGTCAGCGGTCCGGATACAGAGCGCGAGTTTTCTTTCGGAAGTTAGATGACCATCGGCACTTTCATCCGACTGCCCTGAAGAACTACTGTTTGAAACCACCACAACGTCGGAGTGAGTCTGCTTCAAAAACCGCAGTTGATATTCAGGAAAGGCAGTCGTCAGGGCCTGGGCCGATGATCTCCAATCACCAAAGAAAACAGTGACGTCAGTGGTTTCGACGATATGGCCTAGTGCATGCTTTCCCGGCGTATTGGGCAGAACTCTCATCAATCACCTATCTCGGTTTGGTAGACCTCGTGGTAACGTGGAAAACCACAGTGATCAATGATCGGCAAAAGATCCTTGGGCCATGGCGCTGTGAACTTCATAAATTTTTTCGTGGTGGGATGAATAAACCCGATCTCCATTGCGTGAAGTGCAAAACGTGGCATTTCTTCGATTAATTTACGCAGGCTCGGTGATTTCAGGGACTTTAAGCGTTTATCGGCGCCATAGGTTTTATCGCCAATAATCGGGTGGCCACCTTCGGAAAGATGAACGCGAATTTGATGTGTACGCCCTGTTTCAAGACGTAACTCAACAAGCGAGACACCGCTTGGATGAAAGGCTACGACATTAAAATGAGTAACAGCGGGCTTGCCATCATCGGCCGAGGCGACCCGTTTGCGATCAAGCGGATGTCGTTTGAGGCTGCTTCGAATTGTTCCAGAGTTGGATTTGAAGGACCCAAAGGCTATCGCTCGGTAAAGACGATGGGTGGTTTTATTTTGAAATTGCAGCGCCAATGCTCTATGCGCTTCATCGGTTTTGGCAATAACCAAAAGTCCGCTGGTGTCTTTGTCAATTCGATGTACCAAGCCAGGCCGTTGCTCGTTAAAGCCAAGCGAGAGGTCTTTGGTATGATGAAGGAGTGCATTGACCAACGTGTCTTGCAAATGGCCACATGCAGGGTGAACCACTAAACCAGAGGGTTTGTCGACGATGAGTAGTGCTTCATCTTCATAGGGTATTGTTAAGGGAATCTCGTAAGGGACCAGCTCAGAAGTAACGACGACAGGAATATCAATATTGATTCTGTCGCCCACTTGGGTCTGATAGGATGGTTTAAGCACGCGCTCATTGATGCGAACACGGCCTGCTTGTATGAGACGTGAAGCCTGAGAGCGAGTCGCGATCTGAGGAATGGTAGCCAAAGCTTTGTCGATACGCTGGTCGGCTAGTTCTGTACTGACAGTTAGAACAACACGTTCAAATTCTTGGCCCGGTTTATTTTCCACCGCCGGCCTTGAACATCTTAATATAGGAGCTCGCGGCTTGATTTTCGTTAAGACATAAAATTCGCGCGATCTGCACAATAAAGCCACGGGTAAACACCGCTGCGGGGAGTGATTTATAGTCGTTTGTTTCGACCGCCATCAGGTAGGCCCGGCTAATTCGTGTGGCTTCACTGAGCCGATCAATGCTTACGTTCTTGTACAGTCGAGTACGCTGAAGCACAGAACCATCAAAGTCGCTTATGCCCTTGAGCTCGATTTCAAAACTCTCGTCAATTTTATAGGTAGAGAGCTGCGTGCGACCGACGCCTTCGGGCAGTTGTGCTTTTCCAGAGGCTGCCGGCTGTGATGGAGGTTCGGCCATTGGATAAGGCGCACCGAAGTCAGGAAGGGCGCGATGCTCGCTCGCCAGTTGCCGAGGATCCACAAATGATTCCACAACCGGAGCTTTTGCCGGGCCTGGAGGCGGCATCGGAGCAGCAGCGGGTGGTGCCATTGGTGGCGGGGTCGGCGGCATAACCGGTGCCGAATAGGGCTGTGTTGGCGTGTGGAACGGCGGTGCTTGATTGGGAACTACGAGAGCGACATGAGGTGAGCGCTCGCCCCGCAAACGCGATTCATCGTATGATTTACGCAGGCCCGGATTTCCCAGAACCGAGTAGGCTTCTTCGATCAAGCGCAAAAGCTCACGAGATTCTTCATGGCTAAACATGCTGTACAAAGCAGGATTCTCTGTACTGTATGTTGCCTTGGCACGCGTGTAGGCTTTGTGGATCTCGTGCGGGAGCGCCTGCTCCTGAACTTCGAGAACCTCGTAGTAGTTTGTAACCTGAGATTGATTTGTCATTGCTCCAAGCTTCATGACCATAAGCTTACCTATATCACGGCCCGAAGCGAATGAGGATTCAACAGATTCTTCGTAATTCCCAAAAACTGGCCCACGATGCTGCTATAGGGAAATTCAACAATCAACGGTCGCCGCTTGCGTAGCGACTGCCATACTGCGTTGTCATGATCGACATAACCGAGATAGTTCGCCTGAATTCCAAAATACTTTCTACAAACACTCTGCACTGAATTGCCAAGCTCGATATCCTGTCGAGTGCGCACCTGATTGAGAAGCAGTTGCACTTGATAGGAGCCGATCACTGTCGCAAGTTTTGCGCCAATGGCGGGGTCACTAGCATTTAGGTAACGAATCAAATCGGCCGGGCTGCGAATGCCATTTTGATTACGAGCATCCATCGCAGCGTCAATCAAATGTTGAATACCAAGCTCGTGTTCGGCGGTTATAAGTTTGCGATAAAAGCTAGATTTCATAAAACGGTAAGCATTTTCTATAGACGTTGGTTCAGGTGTAAACGCCACGATTTTCTGATCGGAGAGGTTGAAAAAATCGAGCGTGTTTTGCGCGGTTCCGGCACCAAGGTCGAGTATCGTGTAAGAAGATGGTAAATGACGGAGAGCACTCATCAATCTATCGGCAGAGCCTCGTGAAGTATCCGCGATATCAAGTGAGTCGTTCGAGCCACTGATGAAACTTAAGCCAGGAATCTCAGTGGAGACCGTGATCTGATTGAGATCACGAACGCGCCCACTGATGAAGTCCGAAAGAGTTTGCGGCGGGATCTTCGCACCCAAACAGGTGTGCAGATTTGCGCTGCCGAGATCAAGATCGACGAGAGTCACCGACTTTCCCATTCGCGTAAGGCAAATAGCGATACTGGAGCTGATGAAGCTCTTGCCGATTCCGCCCTTTCCGCCGCCGACGGCCCAAATAAGCTTGGGCGCTATGGAGTGAGTCCGATCTGTTGATAACATCGAGATGCTTTTTGCGCAGCACGGGGCAAAAGCTACTACTTCTGCTCAGGCGCCTTGCGCTTCTCCTCAAGCTTCTCTTCGGCGCCAGAGGCCCTAATATAAAGAGGTTGGATCTCATTCCAGCTAAAGGTCTGGCGTTTGCCGATTGATCGCCTAGCCAAAAGGCCTAGTTCAACCGCCTTTGGATGGTCAGCAAGATGGGAATGGCGGAGAAATAGGCTTTTTAACTGATCCGGCAGCGCGTTTTCGATTTCAGCGTAACCATCGCCAACACAGAGATGTGGCTTATCTAAAAAACTGACAACTGAATTGAAGTCATAGGCCTGGAGAGGTAGCTGTCGTTGCCACTCATCCGCCCTCCAGAAAAAGGACGAGGCAAAAACCAAGTTCTTATGGGCATTGATAATCGTAATCACCGGGTGCCCATGCTCTTTGATGGCGGCGGCAAGGATTTCGGTTGAATCGAAGACCATCACCGGTTTGGTCTTCTTAGCTAATTGATTAGTGGTATAAGCAAGAGCGCGAGCTGCATTGACGGCAACACGCACCCCAGTAAAACTGCCGGGCCCTTGGCCAATTGCGATGAGATCAATGGCATCAATGGCGATACCGGCCTCTTCAAGAGACTTTTGGATGGCGGGAGTTAGCAGCTCTCCGTGTGAAACCTCACGCTCCCATGCTGTCTCACTGACTACTTTGAGGTCGTCGAGGATTGCGACGCTTCCTTTGGCGGAACTAGTGTCAAAGGCCAGCGTCAGCACGTTAGTTGAGAAGTCGCGAGAAATCGTTAAAGAGCGCGAATACCATTAGGCCAAGCAACAGAACCAAGCCAACCTGTTGGGCAATTTCCATCTTGCGCATGCTTAAGGGGGCGCCGCGGAGTGCTTCAATCGAATAGAAAACAAGATGTCCGCCATCGAGCACTGGTACAGGAAAGAGATTCAAAACAAAGAGATTGATCGAAATAATCGCCATCATCCGTAAGAACTGCGAGACACCCATTTGCCATGATTGCTTAGCCATTTTTCCAATCGAAAGGAAGCCGCCGATATTTTTTGGCGACACCTCCATTTGAATAAGGCGCACAAAGCTAAGGACGGTCAGGCTCGTCCAATTCCACGTCTGAACGATGCCACGCTGAAAGGCACTGATCGGATTGGAAAAGGAAAGTTCAATAGTTTGTGCAGGGGCGTCGACAATCAGCGGCCGAATACCGACTTCAAATCGGCGCTCTTCACGACCCATCGGATTCATGCGTTCCTTCATATTCGGAGAAACTGCAATCTTGATCTCCTTGCCTTCGCGAATCACTGCCATGGCAAGAGTCTGCGCCTTGGCGTCTTTTTTTACTGACTGCCCAAATGAGCGGATGTGGGTAGCGACTTGTTCAAAAGTTTGTACCTGCTGGTCGTCCATCGAGACCACGCGATCGCCCCGCTTAAGCCCCGCAGTCTCAGCCGGCGAACCTTTCTCAATGTTCGCTAAGAAAAGCTCAGGAAACTCAACGCCAAGAACCGCCAAAATCTTATCAGCGGGTTGTCCTTTGAGTTCCGCGCTTATGGCGATATTGATCTTCAAGGGTGATGACTCTGGGGGGAGCCCGGATTTTGTCGGGTCTTTTTCATCCAAGAGTCCACGTTCAACTTCCAGAGCCAAAGTTTCATTCGTGTTTTTCTCTATTAGATCCTTTAGCTCGCGCCAGCGGGTAACTTTTGTGCCGTTAACCGTCTGAACGATGTCTCCAGTTTTGAGACCGGCTTTGCCGGCAAGCGACTCAGGATTGCTAACGCCAACTACCGAGGCGCGAGAAAGATAGGAAAGACCGTCGATTTCACCAACTTCTCGATCCCAAGACAGTACATTCTTGTTGGCCGTAAGTTTGGGCGTAACCTGAACGACCTCTTTTTGTCCCGACCCGGCTCGCTCAACTGTAATCTGAAGCGGTTTATCGGCACTGCCGTCGACGATGTGTTGGAATTCATCCCAAGTTTTGAAGGGCGAGCCCTCACTGTTACTTGAAACAAGTGTATCGCCACTGCGAAAGCCTGCGGAGTACGCAGCGGTATCGGTGTCGATGTCACCGAGCTTCGGGGCCAGTGCTTGCTCGCCAAGGTTGGCGACGCCAGCAAACAAGATGACCGCAAAACCGAGGTTCATCAATGGCCCAGCGAGAACAATGGCTATACGCTGACCGACCGGCTTGTGAGTGAATGCGAATTGTTTCAGCTCGGTGCCTACGTCAGCAGTTGGATCATCGCCAAACATTTTTACATAGCCACCTAGCGGGATCGCAGAGATGGCGTAGACGGTCTCGCCTCGCTTCACCTTAAAAATCTTGGGTCCAAAACCAAGACTAAAGACTTCCACACGAACCTTGTAGTACTTCGCGACCAAAAAGTGCCCGAGTTCGTGTACGAAAATCAACAATCCGAGCAGCACGATCATGGGGACGATAGAAGACACCGAATTTTGAAGGAGACTGATTATTGAATCCATAGCTTACAATTCTAATTTCACCACGGAGATGATGCCAGACATTTCATGCAATTTAATAAGAGCCTAACGTTACATTTTGAAACAGTGGCAGAAGGTCAGTTTGGAGTCGTGACCCTCATAGTCTAAGAGTGGTTTAAGGGTGCTAAAGGACCAGAAAACGCGCCAAAACGTAATAAACGGGGGCTGCGAACAATAGACCGTCGACGCGGTCTAGAATGCCACCATGTCCTGGCATCAGGGTGCCAGAATCTTTCACGTCAGCGACGCGCTTTAGCAACGATTCAAACAAATCGCCAACCTGCGCGAAGGCGCCGGTTGTCAAAGCTGTCAACACAATCGCCCAGAGAGGTCGGTCGGAGAGGAAGAAGATCCCTAAAATCGCCCCGGCAAGGGAGCTTCCCAACAAACCGCCGATAGCGCCTTCGATGGTCTTCTTGGGCGAAACAGCTTCCAGAAGTTTGTGGCGCCCAATGGCACGGCCAAAAAGATAAGCAAAAGTATCGCCAGTAAAGACAATCGCCATCAAACCAAAAAGCCAAACAGCGCCCCGGTCCTGGAACAAGAAGCGAACCGCCAGCCCCGGAAAGAGGCCACAATAAAGAAAGCCGAGAATGCCCATGCTTTGCAGTTGCAAAGTCGGCGGCAAATCTTCACTGCAACGAACCTCGAGCAGCGACATGGCCAAAAAACTCACTGTGCCGATTGCAAGAGCCGACAAACACCAAAAGTAATCACCGAGTGATGCAAAAAAAATAAAAGCGGTCAAAACAGCAAACACTATCTCCAGATGAGGAGGCGGAGAAAAGCGGTGGATTGCCATACGCGAGTATTCACGAATACAGGCAAGTATCGCAACGGAGCATAGTCCCAGTATTCCGTTTGCCCCCCATAGCCAGTAGAGCACAAAAAGCAGAAGTATGGCGACGATGGCTGAGGCAATTCGCATCATCATAGATATCTAAACCATGGCCTGTTGAGAGGTGGGGCCCTGCCGAACCTGTTCCGCCGTTCGACCAAACCGGCGTTCGCGACTGGTAAACTGCTGAAGAGTCTGGGTCAATTCGTCCAAGGAAAAATCAGGCCAAAGTGTCTTAGTAATACAGAGTTCAGAGTAAGCGGCCTGCCACAAAAGGAAATTAGATAGACGGTATTCGCCGCTAGTTCGAATGATCAGATCAGGATCAGGCAAAAATGAACTCTGGAGATTGGCGGCAATCATTGACTCATCGATTTCTTCGGGCTGAATTTCGCCGGCCGCGACAGCGCGGGCAATATTGCGTACGGCCGCAGTGATTTCCTGCCGGCCGCCATAGCTCAATGCAAAAACTAAATTCATACCGGTATTGATGC
Source organism: Bdellovibrionales bacterium (assembly GCA_005793615.1). Lineage (GTDB taxonomy): Bacteria > Bdellovibrionota > Bdellovibrionia > Bdellovibrionales > JAMPXM01 > SXRI01. Next base: position 3,227 of record SXRI01000176.1, on the reverse strand, counting down.
GTGTCTCCTCAATCGTGAGACTCACCTCTTCAAGTACGGCGCCCGGTAAACGCTCAATATCGCCGATGACGGAAAAGCGAATATTGTTTTTCATAAGTGTGCGGCGTTCTTTACGAAGATGTCGCCCAAGAAGCTTCATCAAAAAAGTGACTTCGGTTCTCGGTCTCAGCCAGTTCTCGGAACTGAAAGCGTAGAGAGTGAGATACTCGATTCCGATTTGTGCGCAGTGCTCAATCATTTCCTTGGCAACACGTGCGCCTTTGAGATGACCAAAGGTACGATCACGACGACGCAATTCGGCCCAACGGCCGTTGCCGTCCATGATGATCGCAAGATGTCGAGGCAATTTAGCGGCGGTCAAAGGTTCACATTCTCCTGACAGAATAAGTTGAAGAATCAAATGGTCATGATTTCTTTTTCTTTTTCCTGCGAGAGCTTATCTGCTTTTTCAATATATTGATCAGTGAGCTTTTGAATCTCATCTTGGGCACGCTTATTTTCATCTTCGCTAATGCCTTTGTCTTTTTGCGCCTTTTTTAGGTGCTCGTTGGCATCTCGTCGAGCCATACGGATAGCTACCTTGGATTCTTCTACCAATTTATGGCAAGTTTTCACCAGTTCCTTACGGCGTTGTTCAGTGAGATCCGGGAGTTTCAAGCGGATGACTTTGCCATCGTTGATTGGCGACATTCCGAGATCGCTCTTAACGATCGACTGTTCAATTTCCTTGAGCATTTGCGCTTCCCAAGGAGCGATCATGAAGGTTTTAGCATCGGGGGTGGACACCGCACTCACCTGATTCAAAGGCGTCGGTGTGCCATAGTAGTTGACGCGCAGGTTATCGAGCATCGAAATCTGCGCACGACCGGTGCGAACTTTTTTAAGCTCATTTGCAAGCGCCTGCAGCGCCTTTTCCATGTTGTTCTTGCTGTCATTCTTTACGTTTTGCACCATGTTGACCTTCTCCGTCGTGCGTCTGGCGCACGCTTGAATCGTTAGCGAACCAAAGTTCCAATCTTCTCACCTTTTACGGCGCGAAGAATATTTCCAGAATCCTTCATATTAAAGGTAATGATCGGCAGCGAATTGTCCATACAGAGACTGATGGCGGTGGAGTCCATGACGGCAAGACGCTTGCTGAGAACTTCGAGATAAGTCAGCTCATCGAATTTTACGGCATCAGCGTGTTTTTTGGGGTCCTTATCATAGACGCCATCTACCTTTGTGGCTTTCATAATAACTTCGGCGTCGATTTCCATCGCCCGCAAGGCAGCAGCAGTATCGGTTGTGAAATAAGGATTACCGGTTCCGGCCGCGAATATGACCACACGTTTTTTTTCAAGATGGCGAATGGCTTTGCGACGAATATAGGGCTCTGCGATCTCCGCCATTTCGATGGCGCTCTGAACGCGCGTGTAGACATTAACCTTTTCTAGGGCGTCTTGCATTGCCAGAGCGTTAATGCAGGTACCGAGCATTCCCATATAATCTGCGCTTGCGCGGTCCATGCCGCTTGATGCGGCGGCGACACCGCGAACGATGTTGCCGCCCCCAATGACGATTCCCATTTCAACACCAGCTTCATAAGCCGCAGCCACGCCCCGGGCGATATCTTGAATAACGCCCGGGTTGATGCCAAAGCCTTGATCTCCCGCGAGTGCCTCACCACTCAGTTTTAGCAATACACGTCGATAGGCTGGCCTGGAATTGGAATCGTCTCCCACGATGGATTAGCCTTTCACTTGTGCGGCGACCTCAGCAGCGAAGTCTTCGGTTTTCTTTTGAATGCCTTCGCCAAGCTCAAAGCGAACAAAGCGACGAACAACGATATTCTCGCCGGTTTTCGCAATGGTTTCTTTAAGGTAGTCACCGATTTTGAGGTCAGGATTTTTCACATAGGCTTGTTCAAGTAAGCAGTTTTCAGCCAACCACTTCTTGATTTGGCCATCGACGATCTTCGCGATCATGTCTTCTTTTTTACCTTGCTCGCGGGCCTTACCCATAAGTACCTCGCGCTCACGCTCAACCAGCGCCTGCGGGACATCGTCTGACGACACCGACAAAGGAGCGGTGGCGGCGATGTGCAAAGCGATGTTTTTCACGAATTCACGGAAGCCATCGGTACGAGCAACGAAGTCGGTTTCACAATTGATTTCAAGGAGAACGCCGATGCGGCCTTCACCGTGAATATAAGCTTCAACTGCGCCTTCAGCCGCGACTCGGCCGGCTTTCTTAGCTGCCGAGCTAAGGCCTTTCTTGCGCAGCCAATCGACTGCTTTTTCAAAGTCGCCTGAGTTTTCCTCAAGCGCTTTTTTGCAGTCCATCATGCCGGCGTTGGTTTTTTCGCGAAGTTCTCTCACCATGGTTGCTGAGATAGTCATTTTCTAAATCCTTTTTCCACAAGAAAGTTAAATTTACTTTTTCAGTCAAGCCGTTCAGTCCGCCCCTGAGGCGGACAAAACACTTACTCGTTGTCGGTGCTCTCGGTCTCAGCTTTAGAGCCCTCTTCGAGTTCCTGCTGAATTTCAACTTCATCTGCCAAACCTGCAGCAACCAGCTTGCGGGTCTTAGCAGCCTTAACAACTGCTGGACCGCCACCGGGTTTCGCAGCTGCGGGTGCGGGACGTCCAGGACGACGATCGCGACGGCTTGATTCGGGTTCTTCGCCGCGTTTTTCTTTCTCAAGATCCGAAGCCTTGTCGGTTTGCGAGCGGAGCTTCTGTTCGTAGATTTGTGCGCCTTCAAGGAAGGCATCAGCTACCAAATTAGCGAACAACTTGATCGAACGAATTGCGTCGTCGTTGCCAGGGATCGGGAAGTCGATCAATTCAGGATCGACGTTGGTGTCGGCAATGCCGATAACCGGAATTCCGAGGCGGCGCGCTTCAGCGACTGCAATGTGCTCTTTATTGAGGTCAACCACGAACATTGCCGACGGAGAGTCTTTCATTTCCCGAATGCCTTCGAGGTAATCAACCAGGCGAGTGTATTCTTTCTCGATGCCAGCGCGTTCTTTTTTGGAGAAGAACTCAAGCTCGCCCTTTTCACGCATCTGATCGATTTTGCGAAGACGATCGATCGAAGCCTTAATGGTCGAGAAGTTGGTCAACATGCCGCCGAGCCAGCGTTTGGTGACATAGAACTGACCTGATTTTTTCGCCGCTTCCTGAATGGGCTCAACGGCCTGCTTCTTGGTGCCGACGAAAATCAGACGGCCACCGTTAGCG
>SXRI01000009.1 GCA_005793615.1 Bdellovibrionales bacterium | reverse complement strand
CGATGAGGCTAAGACCGTCACCATGATGACGTTGCACATCTCAAAAGGCCTTGAGTACCCAGTCGTGTTCATCGTCGGTATGGAAGAGAATCTCTTTCCCAGCGGTAGATCCGCCGAGGAGAGTGGCGACCCCACGGCCATCGAAGAAGAACGACGTCTCGCTTATGTCGGGATGACCCGTGCCGAGAAAAAACTCACACTCACCTTTGCCCGCACCCGTAAGGTCTGGGGCGCCGAACATCAGAATCCGCCGAGTCGGTTCATCAAAGAACTTCCGAGCCAAGGCGTGGTTCACCAAACCAGCAGTCAACGCCCGAGCTTCGCTGATCGCATGCGCACTCAAGCAGGCAGTACGCCCTATGCCTCTAAAGCCACCGCGAGCGGTTCGTGGAGCAATCACGATAAAATGCCGAGCTATGAAGACTTTGCTGATGACGGCGCCAATGAATTCGCTGATGGCGATTCGTCGACGACGGCAGGCCAACAACTCAAAAAAGGCATGCGCGTTCGCCATCCTACCTATGGAGTCGGCGCGATTCTCAGCACCGAGGGCAGCGGTGTTGATCTCAAGGTCAGCGTTGTCTTTGGCGACAACACCGTGAAGAAGTTTGTCGCTAAATACGCCCGTTTGGAGCGAGTTTAGTAGCACCGCTAGCTACATCGAATGTAGCTGGTGCGCCCGCATTTAGTTCTTCGCCGAGACGAGTTCGGCCCACTCGTCTTGGTATTGGTCGGCATCGATGGGGCGTGCACGACCTGCGGGATCAGGATCGACATAATCTGCACGCACTCCATCCCAACCCTCGAACGAACGCCAGCCATCGCCACGCGAAACCTCGAAGTTTGGCACTAAACCCACTTTGCCGCCGCCTCCGGGAATGTCCAGCGAGAGATTAGGCATCGCCAAACCGCTCAAACGCCCCCAAAGCTCGCGTTGGATCGCGAGCGACTCGTCGACCGAGGTTCGCAAGTGATCGGTGCCTTCTGAAGGGTCGCACTGAAACATGTAGTACGGCTTGGCGCGAAGATAGAGTAATCGGCGCGAAACGGCCTGTATAATCGCGGCGTCATTATTGATGCCATTAAGAAGAACCAGTTGATTGAACACCGGTACTCCGTGATCCACCAAAAGCGTCAGCGCATCCGCCGCTTCGCGGGTGATCTCTCGTGGGTGATTGAAGTGGGTCATCAAGAACACCGGATGAAATTTTCGCAGCATCGCCACCAGTTCCGGTGTTACCCGCATCGGGCAAACCACGGGCATACGCGATCCAATGCGAATGATCTCGACCGAATCAATCGAGCGCAAATCACTTAACACCCGTTCGAGTTGACCATCTGAGAGTGTCAGCGGATCACCGCCAGAGAGAATCACCTCACGCACGCCAGGGCGACTGCGAATATAGCTGAGTGCCATCTCGTAATCACGACTACGCACGAAAGCCTCATCGCCACCGGTAAAGTGTTTCCGCGTGCAGTAGCGGCAATAAACCGAGCAAGTATCGGTCACCAGAAATAGAACTCGATCAGGATAACGGTGAATGATTCGTGGCGCCGGGTTATTACGCTTTTCCCCCAAAGGATCCAAGAGTGCCTGCGCGCCAAACTTCAATTCATGTTTGGTGGGCATCAAGATTTGACGGATCGGATCTTTTGGCTCATCTGTTGCCGCCAGCGATGCATAGTAGGGTGTCGACCTGATCTGAAAGGTGGAGCCGGCGGCGTCAAAGCCTGCCGCCTCGTGCTCGCTCAAAACAAAGCGGCTCGCGAAATCATCCTTGGTCTTCAAAGAATGACGAAGTTGCCACTGCCAATTTTGCCAATCGGCGAGGCTGACGCCTTCAGGCACCGGCGCAGAGTGAAAATGGAGTTTCATGGCTCCTAAAGACCAAGGGCGACGGCGCAAATCAAGTAGATTTCAATTCAAGGGTTTTGGCGGGGTGCCGTTTTCGAGCGTTTTTCTCTTGAGCTGCGTAAGTCAGTGCTAAAATATGAAATCGACTCGTTTTTTTCGCTCTCGCCACGCTCTCGACTCAGGCCCTTCGACAGCCGACGAACTTTTCGACACCCCCCATGGTCCCTCAAATCATCACTAATTCAAGTACTTAGCATTACCGGCTCAACGGCGCGGCTTTTGGAATAGGTACGGGTCAGATGGCCCAAGAGGGGTCTTGTTAGAGGAGGATCGAGTCATGAAAGCAAATATCCAAAAAGAAACAGCTCTGAAGGGGCTTCTGCTTCTGGCACTGCTGGCAAACATATCCTGGCAACCGGCGCTAGAAACCCTGAATCTCACCCAGCAGTCATCGTCAGGCGCACCATCGGGTGAAACTCTCGGCGGAAGCGGTGGCGGCTCTAAGACACAACCAGCGACACAACCAGCGACACAACCAACGGCTGCTGACACGAATGAACAACCGGAAACTCTTCCGCCGGAAAACGAACCGCAAGACACCTCGGGCACCAAAGCGACCGGTGAAGGACGCATGAAGCAAGGTATCTCGAACATCTGCGGCGTAAACGTTTATATCACCTTCACGGAAATCAATGTCGACGGCAAACCCTTTACCGCCATTAACATTCGCCCGCACAGCGGCGGTAGTTTTCGCCCGATCGATAAACGCATCCCCGGCAACTTTGCTCTGAACCTCGACAAACCCGACATCAAAAAATTTCTTGATAACGACAACGCCGCAATGGTTCGCAATCGCCTTGGAAATCGCTGCGTGTTTGAGACTGAAAACACCGTACGGATTGAAAACAACAATATTCCCGAGCAAAGCGAGCGTGATCGCGATCGCCTAAAAAAAGACATGAATGAATGCCGCGTAAACTCGAGCGGCAAACCACTTCCTGAATTTGATGTTCTGGAATGTAAGTTACGCCGCCTCAGCAATATCGACGTCGACACCGATCGTCGAGGCGGCGAGTTACGAGCCATGGTCCAGCTTGAAAAACTGGTAAAAGAGCTCCGTCCTCACCTTAAACGCCGTGTGATCAGTCGTGACGAAGAAGAAATCCGTGATGGCGAAGAGAAAATTGATGAGATCGTCGATATTCTCAAAGAGCGGGCGGTCGACTTGAATCTGAGCCCGGCGCGAATTGCCAAGATCATCTCGATCCTCGAGAGCCTGAAGACGGGTGGTGAAACCTATCGGCGCTCGATCGAATTTGACGAAAAGGTCAAAGGCGTAAAAGAAGAAGCCCGCGGCGAACTTTTGGATATCGAGAGCCGTCTCGCAGCGAATCCCCGTGATCCGATCGCTCTCAACGATCGCATGATGATGCGGGTAAAACTCAACAGCACCTACGACCAACTTCTACGCGAAGCCAGCGCCTATGTGAACCCATCCTACAACGCGCTTCTCAGTGCCCAACGCATGGGACTCATGCCGATGTCGGAGTTCAGTCAATTCGCACAGCCCTATCAACTACTCGGTCGTGATCTCAACACTCTTACTAATCCACAATTCATCATTAACGATGGTCCCGGTGGTGTTTTTAATCCTTCAATTGGCGCCATGGGAACCACTTACGGGCAACCTCTGGCCTACACTGATTTCAACGCCTACCGCAGTAACCTTGCAGGAAATCGCTTCAACGCCATTGGCAGCAACCTGATGGCGCCGCCGAGTATTTACCCACAGGTGCCTTATCAGATGAACAATGGCGCCAACAACATGTTTACTGGCCAAGGCGTCTTTAATAGTATGAACGGAGCACCGTCAAATGTTCACACCGACCCGCGTGTGGCAAATATGTATCGGCAAAATAGATACGCTCCTAATGCGGTCGCACCTAGAGGACTAGCGCCTGGAATGACGTACCAGCCCAATCCGGTGATGTTCCGGGGCCAAGGCAACATTCCTGCTGCTCAGATCGCGCCGATGGCACCTGTAGGTCAACGGTTTTAGTCCGAAATCCAAACAAGTTCCCCCCGACCTCCGCGGGCCATGATGGCCAGCTTTTAGTTTTTACTTATCGGCGGGCACTTGTGGTGCGGCCGGAATCGGAGTCGCCATAGGAACTGGCGCGACAGATTTCTTAAACGGTGCGATCACTCCCTTTAAAATACCGCCAAGGCCCTCACCGGTCGCCTCGATGGCGGTGCCGGTGGCATCGATGGCGGTGTGAACCGTACCGAGGCCAAAGTCCTTTAACTTAACGGCGAAGTACTCGATCAATCGATCCGCCTTGATATTGACACCAAAGAGCACTTGAAAAAGTGCGCGATCGATCATCAGAACACGAGTTTCCGCGTGCAGATCAACCTTGTCATGCAGGTAGGTGGTGATACCGATGCCGCCACCAAAAACTCCAAACGCCCCGCGATGCTCGGCCCGCGAGATGTTGGCGATGCCACCAAAAACGCGAACAAAGGGAGAGTAGCGGTTAGGAAAGTTCACAAACTGCCAACGCGGACTCAACCAAAAATGCCCCTGTGTCTCGCCTTCGCGCAAACCAACTCCCAGAATTCCATCAACGAACTGTTGGCAAGTTTCACTTCGCGAAAACACGCAGCGCCCGACATGGGCTCCCATCATTGCGCCCGCCCAAAACAACTCGTCGCGCGCGCTCATCATACCGCCTTCAAAGGCGTAGTCAGTTTTTCGCGGTACATACGGCGGAGCCGCACCAAGAAGAGTTCCCGGCTCTGTCGGTGACGATGCGATCTCTGTCAACGACGACGCATTCACCATCGCTGGTGATCCGAACGATACAAAAAAATATGCCAGCAGAATGAAGCTCGTTTTCCACATACCGCTAAATGCTAACGTGGATTCCAAAGTGAAGGAACTCCTAAGAAGCCAAAGGCCAGCCGCTGCTGTGAAAAAAAACCGAGGGGATTTCTCCCCCCGGGGCCCTGCTCCGCCATCAGCTTAGGTGCAATTCAGGATGGTGATCAAAATGCGGTTCAAGTTGTCGTCAAGATGCCGTACGAGATGTCGTCAAAAACTTATGGCGGCCTTGGTTGCTAATCCATAAACAAACTTGTTCTCATAGGCGTTTGTTCCACCTCTCCAGGCATCGCCAGGAAGAAGGAATCCCGCCTCTGTGATCCAAGTCAAACGCTCAAGCGGCTTATAGGTCACGCTGAAATCAAGTTCGTACCCGAGATCAGTCGCCGTACGAACTCCACCGCCAATCGGGTCCTTATTAAGAAGAGCGTAAACAAGTGTCGCCCCGTAAGAAAGATTGTCTTTTGCTTGATATGAAAAGCTCGGAGCAAAATACATCGTATTGCTGATCGCCTCGGAATCAATCTGATTGGCCGGACGCGTGCTGGTGTCGCGAGTCAATCCGGTCCGCATGAAATCGACGTTACGATTACCGAGCGGATGATTGAACATCAACATCGCAACATCGTAGTTACGGCTGAAAGTAAAACCCTCATAAACATCGGTAGTACCAGGATCATCTCCCGTCGCCATACCAAGTTTGAAGTTACCGCCCCATTTGCTTTCCGCCGACGGAATGTAAGCAAATTCAGCCGCTAAACCAAATGAGTTTAAGCTGGTGCCACCGCCGTTGGCGGCATACATGATGCCGGTATCACCAGAAAAAAGATCCGCTTCAACACTGGCACGCAGGTTCGGAAGCGCCTTCTGCGAAAAATAAAATCCCATCAGAGTATTACGAAAGCTCCCTGTGCGCGTGGCGGTGTTACCCCAATAGCTCGGCAAGGTCGGCGCCCCAGAGCCGTTAGGAGTATCGTTACCAAGAGCAATGCGAACATCATACAAAAAACCCAGCGACAACTCAGAGTCAGGATTCGCATACTGGGCATGCACGATGTAATCGTTCACGTCGCCATCTTCGCCGATATTGCCGCGGTTGATTTTTCCCAAGATCGGCATCACAGAGAAATTACCGAGCACAACCTTGTAGGCCACCATATCGCGAGTATCGATGTAGTGATCAAAAAGACCGTTACCCGCATTGAGTGCCGTACCCAAGCCAAAGTGAACCGGGGCGCGCCCGACCACCAATTGTCCAAACTCCTGCACCCAGCTGGCATAGAGTTGGGTGACCGCAACAGTTCCCGCTCGCTCTGTACGTCCCCAAGAATTCGAATCAGCTCCAGAAGCTGGGCCGGTCGCCGAAGCACCCGTACCACTCACCGCAGTACCCGGACCGTTACCCAAAATATCGCCGGCCACCGAATTAACCTGACCGCTGCTATTGATGCCGTAAGTTGGGCTGTTCAAAATATCGAGGCGCGAAAAAATCGTCAGGCCATCGGCGGCCACAACTTTGGGATTCAATACCAGGTGGTGAAGAACGTAGGTCTTATCGGCCTTATCGCTCGACATCTCAGGATTAGCGATGCGCACACCTTCAAAACGGTAATTACCGCCCCAGGTAACGTCTGCCGCCTGGCCCTTTTTCACCATCACTAGGACCGCTGCCACTGCCAATAAAATTCTAGAAATACTAACTAGTTGGCCAACAACGCCTGTGGACATAGAGAATCCCCTTTTCGCTCAGGACTAGCATGGCGAAGTCCTGAGTCAATGAAAACATTACATTGCCATACATTACAATAGGTTTCGCTACTTCACGATTGCGATGATTTCAGACTCACGCAGACAAAGTAACTCGCTGGCATCGATCTTCACATCGGAACCCGTGAAGGCTTTGAACATAACGGTGTCACCAATTTTGACGTCAAGCGGACGAAGGCGACCTTTCTTGTCGCGATGCCCTGGCCCTACGGCAACCACCGTTCCCTGCGACGGACGATCATCACCCGAAACCGTATCAGGAATATAAAGGCCTCCCGGCGTGCGATTACTAAAGCCTACCTTGAGTACTAAGACTCGATCATCGAGCGGTGAGAATACTTGCGAATAGTCAGCCGTCTTTACCTTGGCCGATGCCTTTACCGCGGCAGGTGCGGCTTTGATGGTTACCGCTTTGACAGCAGGTTTCTTGGCTGCCTTGGCAGCCTTGATAGGCTTAAGAGCCTTAGCCGGAGCTTTCGCTTTTTTAGCGGCCTTTGGAGCAGCTTTCTTAAGCGGCTTTTTGAGCGCCGTCTTTGCTGGCTTTGCAGCTATTATTTTCTTTGGTGTTTTCTTTGCTGCTTTCTGTTTGGTTTTTGGGGTCTTTTTAGTGGCAGATTTTTGAGCAGATTTTTTTGCGGCCTTAGCCATTTCTTTCTTCCTCCGACGAACTTTGACTAAACGGATCTCGCCTCATAAAGTCAAGGAATGCGAATCCAACTTCGACGGCATGACTCAAGCGAACGGGCGTGAACACGAATGACCACAAGGAAAAACTCGCCGCTACGCTGGCTCAGGAACTCTGTCGTATTACTCGGCGCGATACTTTTGTTGGCCTCTGCCGTCGCCGGAGCGTGGGTTCTGCGCCTTGACCACAATATTCGCACCCGTTTTTCTGAGAAACGTTTTGCTCCTCCCGTGGAATTCTATTCTGCGCCAGAATATGTTCGCGCCGGATCGAGTTTCCCTAGCAACTATTTTGAAACACTTTTTGAGCGCAAGAGCTTTCGCCGACGCGAGTTCGGCCAGCCCATTCAAGCGGGTGACTACTCGCTGTGGACCGGCGAACAATGTCGCTCGGTTTTGCCGGCACAAGCCGCCCCGCCTGTCAGCGTAGCCCCGATGGGCATTGACATCGAAACCACAACACCGGCGGCCAAAGACTCCGGCGAGATCACTCGCTGTGTCGCCTTTCGCAACTCATCACTTCGAGTCGTCGGCGATGTGCAGATTATTGCCATAGCTGAAACCGCGAAGATTCATTCGGTTTACTCCGGCGCAACTCCGCAAACTGTTGAACAAATTGAAATCGAGCCTGAACTGTTCGCGCAGTATTATGGCGACACGCCCATTCTGCGAAAGGTCGTGACCCTCGGCACAGTGCCGACGACTTGTCTCAACGCACTGATCGCCATTGAAGACGCGAAGTTTTTGGAACACCCGGGGGTCAGCGTCACCGGTATGATGCGCGCGGTTTTCACCGCTCTAAAGCCCGGAATGCGCGCGGTGGGCGGCAGCACCATCACCCAGCAGTTGGTGAAGAATTATTTCCTCAGCGATGAACGCACGCTTAAACGTAAACTAACTGAAATTCCAATGGCATTTTTGGTCGAGATGCATGCGAGTAAAGATGAGATTCTCGAAACATATGTTAATTTAATTTACATGGGTCAGAACGGTCCTTTTCAAGTGCGAGGGTTTGCCGCAGCCAGTGAACATTATTTCGGAAAGCCGCTCAGCGAACTCGATCTTCCGCAATGCGCCCTGCTCGCGGGAGTCCTCAACAATCCCGGACACCTCAATCCCTTCAACGCCCCTGAACGCGCGCTCAAACGGCGTACGAAAGTTCTCGAGCGAATGCTTGAAAACAAAATGCTCGACGAGGACACCGCCACGCAAGCCAAGGCGGCACCTCTTCCAACGCGCCCGAGCCGCAGCCTCACCGAGCCTGCGCCTTATTTCGTTCAGGCCGTACGACGCGATCTTCGCTCCCGGGGTATCGATGAATCAGAGGGCTTACGGGTTTTCACCACCTTGAATTTGCGCGCTCAAGAATCCGCCCATCAGGCTGTTCGCAGCGGCCTGGATCGTCTCGAAACCTCCTATGCCCACTTAAAGAAACTTAAAGCACAGGGAAAGAATCTCGAAGCCGTTCTGGTCTCGGCCGACCCACGTACCGGAGCGGTACAAGCGTTGGTGGGTGGTCGTGGTTACTTGGTTTCACAGTTCAATCGCGCCATCGATAGTCGGCGCCAGGTCGGCTCAGTAATGAAGCCCTTTGTTTATCTCACGGCCTTTGAATCCACGACGAATGAAGGCAAACCCTACACGCCGCTTACCCAGGTTCTCGACGAAGCCACGACACATAAGTACGAAGGTCAAACGTGGACACCACGTAACTATGAAGGCACTTACAATGGATCGGTTCCGGCTTACTTCGCCCTCAAAGAGTCACTTAACGCTGCAACCGCCAATGTCGGTGTGCAGGTTGGCCTAAATAATATCATCGACACCGCCCGCCGCCTTGGCATCACGTCAACGATCTCACCGGTGCCATCGCTGACGCTCGGAGCCTTTGAACTCTCACCACTCGAAGTCTTGCAGGCGTATGGAGCCTTGGCGGAGCTCGGACACAAAACACCGCTGTCGCTCATTTGGCGTCTTGAGAGCCTTTCAGGCAACGAAATCTACCGACTCATGCCGGAACTCCAAGAAGTCATCGCCACCGATACAACGTCCGTGTTGGTTGGTGCAATGAAACAAACTCTGCTTTCGGGCACAGGACGCGGCGCGCGCGCGGCGGGTTTTGTCCACCCGGCCGCAGGCAAAACCGGCACCACCAACGACAAAAAAGACGTATGGTTTGCTGGCTTCACTCCCTATCACACGGCAATCGTTTGGGTCGGTTACGACGACAACACTTCACTCAATCTCACTGGTGGCACCGGGGCCGTACCAATCTGGACAAACTATATGAAGAGCTACGGCGCGAGCTTTCCTCCCGAAGATTTTCCGTGGCCCGAGAGCGTCGAAAAGGTTGTGCTTTCACCCGAGCAACAGCGGGCCTTCGGCGTCCCGACACCGAAGGGTGACGGTAACCTTGAACCAGTGGAATTGATCTTTAAGAAAGGTCAGTCACCGTTACCACACGATGGCCCATCGCCAGGGGCCTCATTAGGTCTTTGAGCCGGTGACGTTTGTCGGTCTGAAATTTATACAAGCCTCTCCTGTTAGAAACTTCATCGCATCGCATATAAACTCCTGGAACCTGAGCCAAAGTGCTCTTGGAGCCAAATAGGTTATGGCAGAAAAATTGCTAGGCTATGTTGTTGGAGATGATGGGATGGACGTTTTAGGTACATTTTGTCTCTGCAACTCGAGAAAATCTCGTGATTTTATCGAGAACAAGGGTGCGGCGAGCAAGTTTGCGCCCGTTTGAGCAGAGCCAGAATGCACCGTATTTTCCATTCATCTCCTCACGAGAGAAGTATTGGAATACGAATGGAACTGAGACGCCTGGACAACATAGTTGCGATAAAGACCGCCCCTGGTGAAGCTCAAGAGTCCCAGGTGATCGGCTTTCATGCGCACAATTTGCAGGTTGCCGAGATCTCAGTTGATGCCTGGCAAGCCTTAGGCGCAAGTGCTGCGAGTGTTTCAGCCAGCGAAGAGCACCAAGAACTTGAATTTTGGAACCACGAGATCGACCCCGCTGTGGTTGATGCCGAAATCGCCCAGACACCTCGACACTACCTGGTCAATATTGCGCAGATATGTAATCTCAAATGCGATTACTGCGCAGCCGGCGGCGACGGTACCTTTGGCGAAGCGATGAAGAACATCGACCTGGAAACCATTTACGAACAAATCGCCATGATTCTGCACGATATTCCGAGCGGCGATGACTTTACGTTGACGTTCTTTGGTGGCGAACCTCTGCTCGCCTTCCAAAACATCCGCCATCTGGTCCGCTACGTAAAACTGCAAACTGCAGGGCGAAATATCGATGTTTTCTATCGTCTGATTACCAACGGTACGTTGCTCACACCGGAAATAGCCGAGTATCTCGCGAGCATTCACTGCCACGTTACGATCAGCATCGATGGCCCTCCGGAAATCAATGATCTTGCTCGTAAAACTAAGACCGGCAAAGGCTCCACCGCCTTAGCGCTGCGTGGCCTTGAAACCCTGCAGCCCGTCCGGGAACGACTCGGCAGCCTTGCCGTTTCGGCAGTCTTTGGAAAACACCACACCAATGTTGTTAAGGCCTACGAGTTTCTACGCGAGTTCGGGTTTGACTATCTCAAGTTTGATTTTGCCGCTGAAGCCGGCGATAACGAGGCTAGCCGCGAGTACGCTGAGCAACTTTGCCGAACCGCTGACCTGGCTTATGCGCTCGGTGGCGAAAAAGAACTTCGCCGCATCGGCTTTTTTGACGGCACCTTTCGTACGCTCGATCAACAACGGCGCCTTTACAACTATTGCGGTGCTGGAAAATCCCTGCTCACTGCGGACGGCAAGGGACGCGTGGCTGCTTGCCAATGGTTCCTCGGAAAACCCTCTGAGCAACTCGGCCAAGGCACAAAGATTGATCATGACCGTCTTGCGGGATACGCCGGTCGCCTGACCGAACTCAACAATTGTCAACAATGTTGGGCGAGACACCTCTGCGGCGGCGGCTGCATGTACGTCAATCAGGTTAAATCCGGATCCAAACATAAGAAAGACCAAGAGTTCTGCAATCGAACACGAACAACACTTGCGAAAGCGATTGAATATTATGCGAAAGCTAGAAAATCAGTTACCGAAGGAGACCGAAGTGAAACATATTAAAAAACTAAATCCGATGAAGGCCGCAGAAGGCGATAACACCGGCAAGGATGGCAAAACCCGTCCGATCGTCTCTCCGAGCGCGTGCCCTCCCACAGGAACTTGACCAGGTACTTGACCAGGTACCTGACCAGTCACTTGGTCTGAGACTTGAGCGGTATTTTCCTCGGGGGCGGTTGGCAAAATCACAGAAAAGCGATTAGAATCGCTAACGGCAGTCGCGCCTAGTCGACTGCCGCCCCCGCGGAGACGGCCCATTGAAACGACCAGTATTCAGACCCGATATGAAGTTCTACTACGTAATGTTGCGAGTGGGCCTGGCGCTGGTGATCGCCTTTTTGATCTGTCAGTTTCGCTTTGATTACATTGAATCTGTTTTTTACGACGCCCGAGTGCGCTTAAAGCCGATCTCAAAGAAATCCGGGCAGGTGGCGCTGGTAGCTGTTGACCCACCCACGATTGAACGCCTCCATCGGGTTCCGAACGCCAAAGATCACATTCAAATGATGCGACGATTGAAGGCCGCTGAGCCTAAGGCCGTCGTCTATCTCATCAATCCCAACGAAATCGTCGGCTCCTACGACGAGCTGCAGACACTTGCGGAACTATGGCAAAGCCAAGAGAACTTTCTTGTGGCCATCAACGAAACCGCAGTACGTGGCGATGACGACGCATTTCGCCTGCTACCACCGTTTGAAAAACTCTCGGCCATGAGTTCACCGAAAACCTCGGACCTTAAGATATTCGCCGGCGATGATGTCACTCGACGAATGTTTATTTCCTATCAGGGGCAATTGTCTCTTTATCCAGTGGTAGCCGGCATCT
>SXRI01000008.1 GCA_005793615.1 Bdellovibrionales bacterium | reverse complement strand
GCTGAGTCGCAGCGCAAGGCCCGAGCCACCCTTGACTGACAGGATCTGAAATGCGAAAACTAAATCAGTAGCGTCGCTACGCTCCGATAGCCGGGCGGAATCGAACCGAAACAGCCGGGCGCCTTAACCGAAATACGCATTTCAAGATGATCTGCCGAGCAAGCTCCGCGTGCCCGAAGACCAGCGTCCGACCTTGAGTCAAGATCAGTTTCATCTGATTTCGGACTGGTGGTATTTCGGACTTCTCAATCTTGTGAAAACCAGAGGTTTCAAAAATCAAGCGGCATGGATGGCTCGACGCCTGGGTGTCAGTGTAGAGACCGTGCGCGAGGCTTGGCAGCGCTTGTTCCGTCTTGGCTATCTCGAGCAAAACGGCACGCGCGTCGTCCGTAAGCACCCTTCCTTGAAGACGACCGACAAAGTGATGGATCTTTCGATTCGCAAGTCTCACCTGACTGATCTTGAACTCATCGAAAAAGCCATCTTCGATGCACCTTATGAATTGCGCGACAACACGTCGTGCTTTTTTGTAATCGATAAAAAAGATATTCCGCGAGCACGCGAGATGATTCGCCTTTTCCAGAGTCAATTTCTGAACGAACTGGGTAAAGAGTCAGGCGAAGAAGTTTATAAAATGAGTATCGCACTTTTTCCGATCACGCAGGTTACTGGAGAGCAATGATGAAGCAATTTACACTGGCCGTATTTAGTCTATTGACGTTTTTCATGCTCCCGGCCTACGGCGGCGGCGACTCGATTGGGCATGGCGGCGTCATTTGGGCTTGCATCGGAACACAAGGTTCCAGAGAAGTTCTTGCCGGCCGGTTGACTGATACCTATGAGGCTGAAAAGCAATATCAGAGTACGTTGATTCCGGACCCGGGCGGTGATCCGATGCTGATCTACGCGGCTCGCAAAGCCTGGCTTGAACGTGAGATTCCGGAGCTCTATTTGAGCCTTAAATCGCGCTTTGAGTATGTCGAGCAGCACCGTACCTTTGTGGATGCGGAGCTTTTGCCGACCAACGATTACAATAACGCTATCAAACCTGAGGCCGCGACCTGTCCGCAGGGTGAATGGCGTGCGGTGAATATCGCGAACTTCCGCGAGGACGATCAGCGAGTGTTGATCCGTGAGTCGCTTTGGAAGAGTGCGAAAATTCCAGCGCTTGATAAGGCAGCGCTCCTGTTTCACGAGGCCATTTACTACTGGACGAGATCAGCATTTGGCACGGTGAACTCCGATAAGGCTCGGCGGATTACGGGACTTTTGTTCACAGTAAAGCCCACGGCCGAGGTCAAGGACGAGATCCAGAAGGTGCTGGGTGCCAATCCCTATCGGCCCGATGCGAAGGTGATTTGTGTCATGAAGAATGTGGCGCGCAATCAAATGTATGTCGCTTTCGATCAGGATATGGACAGTGCCGTCATCACCGTGCGTATGCGTTGTCAAGACGACGTCGACCCGCTAGGTTGTGATGTGAATTCGGTAGAGTGTGAGGAAATTGCGCCCGGTGTGCAGCGCCAGTGCTTGGCTGAGAACAAGATGTCGCGGCGTCTTTACCTCGGTCGCGGACGAAACGTGCTCGAAGCCCAGTTCAATGCTCATATGTCGTGCTATATCGGCAGTCCTGCCGTTGGTGCCTCAGTACAGCATTGCCCGGATCTTGTGTTTATGAAGTGTAAATGAATTTAAATTAACAGAGTTTTTGACATAACCATTTAGGCCAATAAATTTTGGGGAGGAAAATCATGAAAACAGTCCTTAAGTTAATCACGCCAGCAGTTTTGTTGGTGGCATGTTCGAGCGGCGGCGGCGGTGGTGGCGGCGGTGGCCCCGTGGCGACACCAAGTGTTGGCGTTCTCAGTGGCCAGAGTGCGCTTCTCAATTTTGCGCAGAATCAACAGGGATCGCAAAGGACCGGCGGCGTTGGTTTGATGTTGAGTGAAGTTGCCGCGCCCCAAGGCACGTCGGTGCAAGAAAAGGCAGGCGCTAAGACCAACAAGATTACTCAATCGGTACATGCAGCTCGCTGTCAGACTGATTTTGCGCCGATTACCGAAATGGGTGCCGTGGAGACCGAATCTTCTGGCCCATTTAAGCCGATAAAGATGAAGATCTCTGGTGATGCCTGCCCGGTTGAAATGAGTTTTTCGATCACAATGACTGGCGTTGATGGGCGTAAGCCTTGCGTGGAAACTGACGGTCAGATGCACTGCCGTTTTGGCGCGATTGTTGCCATGAACTATCGAGTGATAGATCCGAAGTTAGCTGCTGAACTCGAGATCGTCAGTGGCGATATTAAGATGAACATCAATATGGACCAGATCATGCCGAAAACTGTCGTGCGAACTGGACCTGAAGGTGGACCAGTCGGTGGACCACAGGGCACACCGGGCGCGATGAATATGACTGTGAAGCAAGATGCTGATTACAGCATCAAGGCTGTTGCATTGAATGGCGAAGCCCATTCGATCTTAGGTTCCCTACATACGAATCTTAAAATTGAAATGGGTGCCTCTCACCCAGGTTCCGCCCAAATGCCTGGCATATTTGGCAGCATCCAAGAGGAGCTTAAATATATTGGTGGCGGTGGAACGTATGTTCTTTCGGCCAATGCCAAATTCAATGGTAACTCCAATGAGGGGAAGTACCTTGTCAATGGGCAACCTGTTGAGGCGGATATCTATCAAAAGGAACGCGAAAAGTTCACCAACGCCTTTATGGAGGTACAGGGGCAAGGGAGCGACTCTGGTCAATCACGCAGAGCGCCGAGTCGGCTGCCGGAACGCCGACCAGAACCACGACCAGGTCCGCAGCCACAGCCACAGCCTGAACCCCAACCAGAGCCGATGCCGCAGCCAGAGCCACAGCCAGAGCCACAGCCTGAACCGCAACCAGTGCCGCAACCAGTGCCGATGCCACAGCCCGAACCGATCCCGCAGCCTACAGATCGTAAGTGGGCTTGTATGAGTGTCGACAATCAAACTAAGAATGTGTTCATTGGTTATGGCCGCGTCGAGTTCGTTGCCAAGAGTCTCGCTGATCAAGAATGCCGTGCAACCGGCTCACTGAGCTGCACAGGTTTTATCGAATGCGCTGAACAGGAAGCCAATGCGCAAGCATGGTTCTGTCAGACTAAAAACTCGCAGACACGTCAGATTTTTTCTGGTTTTGGCGCTTCACAACTTGAGGCGGGATACTTTGCTCGTAAGCAATGTGTGTCGTCGAGTACTGGCGCAACTCACGCCTGCCGAACTGTGACCAGTTCGGATTGCGTCCATCAATAAGGTCCGAGCTGAAATGGCCTTCTCCGCGGTAACTCAGTCAACCGTTCCCGGAGAAGGCTCTTGCTAAAAATCAGCGATCAGAAAGAATGCCTTTGGGGCTCTTTAGAAGCTGTCGATCATGATGGTCTTCGCCGCGTCTCGAAAGGCATGAGGCGCTGATCGTCCAACGTTCCAAAGCACATTCGCTCTGATAAACACTTAAACCGAGATTCGCGCCGGCGATCGTGAGGCGCTCAAGCTTATAATAGTCCTCGTGATCGGTGCCGTGTGTTTGTGCGTAGTTGAGCAAAATTCCGATAACTTCCGAAGTATGTTGGGCGAAATTTCGAGTGCGTGCTTTTCCGCAGAGTGCTGCCAAGACTTTGGCACGAGTCGGGCGAAAGAAACTCTTTATATCGCTGAGGTCTTCGAAATTGAATGAATGCGACATTGTGTTCACCTGTACCTGGCAGGCGCGGCCGTCGGTTGTAGACAGGTGCGAAAAAAATGTTGAAGTGAATGACGAGCTCTTGGGCTGGTCGATTTTTGCGGGCGTCAATCCCTCCATTCTCGCGAACCGCGGAATGATCGAAGTGCGCAGTTTGTTGACCAGTGCCCGTTCTTTGGCGGCTTCGCGGGCGCGAGAAGTCTCACGAGCGCGGCGATAATCATTTTCCGCCGAAGGCGTTTGTGCGTTGGCTGTAGCGGCCGCAATGACCGCGACGACGAGGCCGAGTGTGACAAGGGTCGACGGCAAGATAGTTTTCATATTTTTCTCCTCTGGAAATTTTGTGAATGTCCCAATTAATGAAACGATTCATCTTCGCCGCGGCAATTTACGGTCACAGACAGCGATCAACAAGGAGAAAGTCGCCAAGCGGCAAATTCTGAAGATCACTTATAAAAACTTCGAAGTGAGGAGTGTCGGAAGGAAACCGCGGAGATTTTTTGGGACTGGCATCCGATCTTAAAAAGAGCGGTACGCTCTTGTGTGTTTGACGACTTTGTTTTTCTTTCCCAGGCGCATGCCCAGAAAAATATAAGGGCGCCGAAGGGTCGACCAGTACGCGCCGGCGCCACGAGCCCATAACGGACCATCGATGTAGCGATCGCGACGAATGAGTTTAG
>SXRI01000175.1 GCA_005793615.1 Bdellovibrionales bacterium | reverse complement strand
GGGAAACTGGAAGGTTGAAGTCATAAAAACCGGCGGCTTGATCGCGCCCTCGGAAAGCGAAGGTTCGTAGCCGAGGCCGAGCGCCAGGGTTTCGGGATTGAGTTCGTGGCCGAGTAGGGTTTTGTCTTTCATGACCGGGGCCCTCCTAAATTTATTTTAAGATGTCAGATTTTCGATTCCTTCGGCCCAAGGCCACGCGGTGATACTATCATCGAAGTGACGTTTGCTTTCACCCAGATAGAGTATAACTGCTTCATGTTTTTTTCCGTAAAATTACTAAGAGCTCCATTCAGTACACCGACATCGGAAAAATCACTGCTGCGTGAAGCAACCACTTGAGAGAAACGTGAGAGACCCTCGATGTAGCGAGTGAGTGCCTCGGCCTGAGTCTCTTCGCGTAAGTATGAGGAGGAGTAAGAGCGTAGGAGTTTTTTCCAAGTAGTGTTGTTCGGGGATGAAGAGGGCTTCAGTCCCCTTTGTGAGTTTGGAGCCATTTTACGTTGTAATTTGGCTACTTATCCGCGATGTTTTTTAACTATATGTAATAACGTGGTTTTTTGCTGTCGCCGGAGCGAGAGTCAAGGGTTGCGAGGTCGAGCGAAGCTGAGGCCTCCGAATTTCTCGATTTAAAAGAGAGTTCAGAAATTGCGAGGCATTAGGCATTGACTTGGGTAGCCTCCCCCTGGGAAAAATGAGGGATCAACTCACCGCAGCGACGCATCGAAAAAGCGAGGAGGCTGGCATGGCTAGCTCAACACCGAATGTGACCCCGAATTCACCCGTGACCTCAGTCCCGTTTTTGGATCTCAAACCGCAGTACAAAGCGCTCGAGAAAAAAATCAATGAGCGGATTCAAACGGTTTTGAATCACGGGCAATTTATCCTCGGTCCAGAAGTTGTTGAGAGTGAGAAGGCATTAACGGCCTATATCGGCGCGAAATATTGTCTGACGGCCGCGAGTGGAACTGATGCTTTGGTGATGGCGTTGATGGCGCTCGGTATTGGTCCTGGCGATGAAGTGATCACCACACCGTTTTCGTTTTTCGCGACGGCTGAGGTGATTTCGCTCGTTGGCGCGCAACCTGTATTTGTTGATATCGAGCCTGTGGCGTTCAATATCAATCCGGCGTTGATTGAAAAGGCGATCACTTCGAAAACCAAAGCGATCATGCCCGTTTCCCTTTATGGCCAGCCCGCGGATTTTGACGAGATCAATGCGATCGGCGCAAAGCATGGCATCCCGGTGATTGAAGATGCCGCGCAAAGTTTCGGAGCTCCTTACAAAGGAAAGAAAAGTTGTAATCTCTCGCATGTGTCGGCGACGAGTTTTTTCCCGGCGAAGCCTCTTGGCTGTTACGGTGACGGCGGAGCGG
Organism: Bdellovibrionales bacterium; assembly: GCA_005793615.1. Lineage (GTDB taxonomy): Bacteria > Bdellovibrionota > Bdellovibrionia > Bdellovibrionales > JAMPXM01 > SXRI01. Next base: position 4,294 of record SXRI01000175.1, on the reverse strand, counting down.
TGTTCACTAATGACGAGGCTTTGCATAAAAAAATGGAGCAGATTCGCGTGCATGGCCAGGCATCGCGCTACCATCACGTCACGATGGGCATCAACGGCCGCCTGGATACTTTGCAGTGTGCGATTTTGATCGAGAAGCTTTCGCGCTATGAGTGGGAGCTTGGTCGCCGCAATCACATTGCTGCTCGTTATGCGGAGTCGTTGTTGCCCTTAGGCGCGGCTCGCCTGGGGGTGCCACAGGTGAAGAGCGATCGTGGCAGCGTATGGGCGCAATATACTTTGCGCGTACAGGATCGTGATGGTTTTGCGGCTCGCATGAAAGAGCGCGGAGTGCCGACTTCGGTACATTATCCGTCGCCGCTTCATCATCAGCCGGTTTATGCGGCGATTCGTGATCGCTTCGTTTGCCCCGAGGCTGATAAGGCCGCGCGTGAGGTCATCAGTCTGCCGATGTACCCCGATTTGAGCGACGAGCAGGTTTCTTTCGTGATCAATGCCGTTAAGGCATCGGTGTAGTCAGTGGAGAGTGCCGGATCTCAGCGCGGTTTGGATCCTGTGTTGGTGTCGATCATCACTCCGGTGTTCAATGCCGAGCCGTATATCGAAGAGACCATCCGCAGCGCGCAGGCTCAGACCTATCGGAACTGGGAAATGCTGGTGCTGATCGATAAGGGCACCAAGGATCGCACTGCCGAGATTGTGTTGAAGTTGGCTGCGGATGATCCTCGGATCAAGCTGACGGATGTCCCTGGTGGGCGTAACGTGCAAGATGCGCGTAATTATGGCTTTCAAATCGCGCGCGGCAAATTCATCGCTTTTCTTGATGCCGATGACCTTTGGCTGCCGTCGAAACTCGAGAAACAGCTGGCGATGATGAGGTCGACTGGTGCCGTGCTCTGCTACACACAGTTTCGGCGAATGTCGGTCGATGGCTCGCGAATCGGTAAGCTTTTTCGGCCGCCTTCGCGTATGACCTATTTAAGTTTACTGATTGATAATAGCATCGGCTCGCCAACTCCAGTGGTGGATCAGGAGAAGACCGGTCTGCTCAAGATGACCACCAATCGGCATGAGGACTTTGCTTTGTGGTTAAGCATTGTACGTGCAGGACATCTTGCCCTTGGGGTGAATGAGGACCTGGCGCGCTATCGAATTGTTCCGACGGGGCGTGCGGCCCGAAAAGATGTCAACCTCGTGCGGCGTTGGCACGTCTATCGTGATGTCGAAAAGCTTTCGATTCCTAAGTCGGCGGCGATTTTCGTCTGCTATTTTTTTAAGGCGATTTTGAAGTATCTTCGGTTTTGAGGGAGTGTCAGAGATGATACCAGTGATTCTTTCCGGTGGTAGTGGCACGCGCTTGTGGCCAGTTTCGCGGCAGTCGATGCCAAAACAGTTTTGTGAATTTCTCGATGAATCGCTCTTCACTAAGACCGTGAAGCGACTGCAGCCACTGGGCTCGCCATGGGTTGTTACCGTTAGTGATTTGAAGGTGCTTACTGAGCGGGCGCTCAAGGATGCGGGAGTTCCGACGTCGCAGGCGTTATTCGAGCCGATGGCGCGAAACACGGCGCCGGCGATCGCGCTCTTGTGCAAGTTGCTCGAGATGCGCGGTTTGGGGACCGAGGTGGTCGGAATCTTTCCGGCAGACCATCTGATTGAGCCAGACTCGGCTTTTCACGAAGCGGTACGTGCTGGTGAAAAGATCGCAGCGCAAGGTACGGTTGTGACTCTGGGGGTGAAGCCATCGTATCCGGCGACTGGTTATGGGTACATTGAAACAGCTGGAGCTTTGAATGGCAGTGGTCCTGCATTACGGGCTATAGGTTTTCGCGAAAAGCCTAACGAGACGACCGCGCGGGATTTCATCGCTCGTGGCGGGTTTTATTGGAATGCCGGAATGTTTATTTTTAAAGTTTCGCACATGATCGAGCTCTTGAGCCTGCACGCGCCGGCGGTTTGGGAGCCGTTCAAGTCTTTGAAACCTGATCTTTCGAATCTCACTGAGGTTTATTCCGTAGTGAAGTCGATCAGCTTTGATTATGCGGTGATGGAGCGCCTTTCGGGACACGCGACGATTCCGTGCGCGTTTGGGTGGAGTGATCTTGGCTCGTGGGACGCGATCGCCGATGTGCTCGGCACGCCTGGCGTCAGCGATGTCAAGGTTGGCGTTGCGGCTGCTGGCAAGGGTGCGCCAGTGGTGCCGCCGTCGTCGACGCCGACGCCGACGTCGCCGATTGAAGTCGACGGCAAAATGAATTTTGTTTTTCCGATTGAAAAGAAAACCTACGCTTTGGTCGGCGTTGAAGATCTCATCGTTGTGGATACTGACGATGCGTTGTTGGTTGCTAAGCGCGGGAAGACCGAGCGGGTGAAGGATGTTGTTGATCAACTGAAGGGCCGCTCAGTACCGACGGCGACCCAGCACTCGTTCGAAGTGCGGCCATGGGGTAAGTTCAGCGTTTTGGCCGATGCCGATGATTTCAAGTCAAAGACGATCACGGTCGATCCTGGGCAACAGTTATCGTATCAGTCGCACGAGAAACGCGCTGAGCACTGGATTATCATTAAGGGTTCCGGCGAAGTTGTTCTCGATGGTGAAACCATCCCGGTGGCGGCGGGTAAACATGTTTTAATCCCGCTCCAGGCGAAACATCGCATTCGCAATACCGGCAAAGAACCGTTGATGTTCGTCGAAGTCCAGCTCGGCAGCTACTTCGGTGAAAGCGACATCAAACGCTACGAGGATGATTACAAGCGGGTGTAGGTGGTGCAAAAAAAGGAAAACCGGTGGCGCTCTTGTTGAGTGACAAGAGTCTGCTTTCAAATATTCAAAATACGGGATCCTTGCCAATTACTCGGTGTACACCGATCGGCATAGATACAGAGTCGTTCTCATATCCCGTTGCGAGAACGACGTTTGTGAAACCCATTGAGACTGCTCCGGCGGCAACTGTTTCGCCGCGAATACCCGCGCCCAAATTTACATCTATGTATAGTGGTGTACTTTTGTCGAGCTCGACCGCTCTTTTGTAGAAATCTTCAACTCGTGAAAAACATAAGATTTGTTTGCCTTGCTCTTGGGCCGCCATTTTCCACATAGTATGGATGAGTTCCACGTCGTCATCAATTAAAACGGCGTCAAATTTAAGAAGTGATTTACCAATAGAAAGAGGAACGAACGGAGCGAGTGCTTTCGGGAGAACCTTTACTCCGAGCAATTCAGCGCGGTCGCGCACATATGGCTCATCGTATCGCGATGTCACAAGAATTGCCTTCCTGTTTATGCCAGTTCTTTCAATTACGTCCAGGCCAGTGCCTATTTGGCCGAGAAATTCGTAATCTACAAGAAAAGATGACACAGAAGTACTGTTTTCTAGCAACCAATTTTCAAACTGTTCTAGTGAGGAAAAAGTTAGATGTTCAATTCCAGAAGACCGAGCATCAACCGATGAGAGACGTCCGTCCCAAATTTGGTGAATGGTATGGTCATCATCAGCCGAAACCAAAAACGAGTTCGGCTGAATCTCTAGTTTTTCCAAAAACCAATCAGGCGTAGTTGCTTTTGGAAGTCTCATGGTAACTACCGTGCCAATGCCTACTTGTGAAGTCACTGTGAAGTGGCCACCCGCACTCTCGATAGTTCTTTGAGCGTGATAAACACCAAGACCGAACCCGCTCTGCGAGTCAACTTTACCAAAGGAGACTCCTTGCTCACCGATTCGCTTAAGTACTTCTTCGGGAATGCCTTTGCCGTTGTCTTTGATGGTGACTGAAATCGATCCGTCCAACTCGCCAATGCCTATATCTATTCGGCCCCCACTTGAGAAGGCTTCGATCGAATTATTAACAAGATTCGAAATCGTACGTGCGAAGAGTGATGCGTCTATTTTCGCGAATAGACCATAGCCAAGACGAAGTTCACCTTGAATTTCAATGTTCATAGTGTCGCGAAATTGCACGCGTTTCTCGCTAACGATGGCGTCAAGGAGGGCTACGAGCATAATCGGCTCATCCCTTGAAATTGCCTTTTTGTTTGTTTCACTATTTTGGGTAGCGCGACTCTTTTGCAGAAGACTATTGGCAATATCGTTAATCCGTTGAGTGGCATTGCGTACAATTAAACGTCTGTCTTCGGGGAGATCTTGAAGTGAAGCAAGTATCATGTTGAGTGCTGAAAGAGGAGACCGAATATCATGCGATACTTGTCCAGCTAGATCAGCCCGGGCCCTATCGAACTCAGCTGCGGCTAGTCGCTCAGCTTGCCTACAGTGGTTGATGTAACTGTTCTGAATTTC
>SXRI01000174.1 GCA_005793615.1 Bdellovibrionales bacterium | reverse complement strand
CCTTCTTCATGCCATTCTTGAATTTGTTTCTTCGTCATAGCTGAGAACTATAACTCAGGTTTTTGGAAGCGCGAGGCTGGGGTTGATTAGATCGAACACGGAACACTGCCCTGAATAAAAACAAGTTGGGTGTTGCTCTTGATCAGGAGGCAAGTCGAGCGTTTAAAGGGGGCTTTAAAGAAAGGACTCACCTCGCCGACAAGACGCTCATGAACGCCTGTCAAATCCTTTGTGTAAACAAATGTGATTTTTTAAAATCCGCGTGACACGCCAAAATCGCGACCGCGCTTCTGAACCATCGCGCCAGCTCCACTCACCATGACCACCTAAACTGAATGGCGTGCGCGCCCGAATCTCAGTAACTCAAGATTGACCTGCGAACGGAGGCCAAGACTGGACTTTGACCATTTACCCGAACCTCCACTTTTTCTAGAAAGAGCGCAGCTCTTGGAGAATCCTGCGATTTTCAGGTCAATCAATCTATCCACCATGTGGTCATTTTTACATCCAATTTGTCCGCAATCACGATATCTTAAAGCCTCTATACTTACGGAGTACTAGCTCTTGGCTGAAGCCAGCCCGTGTGGCGTCGGCACTGCGATGTCAGCGACTTGACCTATGCCGCGTTTTTATACGCATGCAACCCCTAGACAGAGCCTGACCAAGCATTTGCCACTGCCTATCCTTCAGCCAGCATAGTTTCGATTTCAGCTGGTACGAACTTTGGAAAGCAATGCCACAAGACAAGGGTGATGGAGGCAGGAGACACCTCCACGCGGGCTCAATGAGCCTTAAAACCCAAGTATCATTTTGAAACAAAGCGAGCGAGGGAAGTATGGACTCTAAAAAACAGGGTATGGCATTTTTTGGTTATCGAGTTGCGATCTTTTTCCTTGGCCTCACGGTTTGCGCACAATCATTCGTGATCCTCTATTTGACCGGATACGAGTTCAACCTACCGTTCGCGTTGTCGCAGAACACGATTGGAATTTTTCCGCTGGACCTTGGCCTCTTTGAGTTACTCCCAGAGTCACCCAGCCAAACCGCTTCGGCCGCCATTGTTCCGGTTTCCACATCTTTCCAAACAGAGCTCTCGTCCGACGAGATCCTCGATGGAGAACTGGCGCAGGCCCCTAGTTCAACAGAAATTCGTCAGACTTCAGAAATCTCGAAGTCCGCCAGGAGCAAGCGGGCTCCGGCCTCAACTACCTCAAAAAAACACAGTCGCGCTTCAATCCCTGGAAAAACTCGTAAGGCGACTCTTTCTCGCGAAAGTATGATGAGCGCTCTTCAACAGGCTGCCTTGGCAGCAGCTGACGACAGCGCTCGCGAGTCACAAACCCGACGGCAAGTTCGCCTCGAACAAAGCGCCCACGAGTACACTCACGCTGTCGGCGTCGTCGAGGAGGACTGAACCTCTTTCTATTGGAAGATTTTCCAACAGCATTGACCGAATCACGATAGTTCGATACTTATCGAAGTATGAAAGAATTAAAAACGCTGAGCAAGGTCTTTAAGGCGCTCTCCAGCCCCCATCGCCTCGATCTTTATTTGCGCATCAAAAGGCATCACGATTTGAATCTCGGTCGGGAGAAAAAGCGCACTTGTTTTCTCTCCGCTTTGTGCGAAGGCTGGAATGTTGGCGCACCGACCGTGTCTCATCACCTCAAAGAGCTCGTCAACGCCGGCCTGATTGAGGTCGGTAAAGACGGCAAGTACGTGACCTGCAGCTTTAATGAAAAAACCGCGCTACTCATCAACAAGGTCCTCGAATGAGTGAAATTCTAGTTACCGGAGGTAGCGGCTTTCTCGGACGTGCCGTGATTCGCCGCCTGATCGCAGATGGCCACAGAGTCACTTCGCTCGTTAGATCAGCGCAAAGCCAAAGGGTCGTTGAACGACTCGGCGCACGAGCGCTTTCGGGAGACATCCAGCAGGTCGACAAATTCACTCAACCACTTGCAGATTTTTCGATAGTCGTACATTGCGCGGCCCCGGTGGAGTTTTGGGGTCCTTGGGAAAAATACCAACAGGGCATCATCGATGCGACCCTGACGCTAGCTAAGGCCTGCGCGCAACAGAGAGTGAAACGCTTCATTCACATAAGCTCCGAATCCGTTTTACAGGATCGCGACGACTTAGTGGATATCAATGAAACTCATCCCTATCCACACGCAGCCAACTCCTACTATGGTCAAGCCAAGCGGATCACTGAAGAACAACTTGTTCATCTCGACAGCGCGATGGAGATTATTATAATTCGTCCAGCTTTCATCTGGGGTCCCGATTGTCCGACCTTCGCCACCCTAAGTAAAAAGGTCCGCTCAAGAGAGTTTGTTTGGATTGATCAAGGCCGGGCGAGTTTTGAGGCTGTTCACGTTGAAAATGTCGCCGAGGCGGTGCGCCTGGCGCTGACTCATGGAAACGACCGCGAAATTTATTTTCTCACCGATGATGAACGCTCGACTGTGCGAGAGTTTTTCGCGAGCCTCTTTGACTCATTGAATTTGCCAGAGACGACGCGATCAATGCCAAAGTGGCTAGCCCGAGCGGTCGCATGCCAAGTGGAGTTCTTATGGCGAACTCTACGAATAAAGTCAGCGCCGCCACTCACACGCTTTGATTTTTCATTCGTCGCCATGTCACGCCGATATCAGATTGATCGCGCAGAGAACGACTTGCGCTACCGTCCCGTGATCACTCGCAGTGACGGCTTCACACAGTTAGGGCGCGAATGCCGTAGCGCGATCTTGTAGTTCGCGGCGTCCTTCAAGGCGCGCACAGTGCGCTGAACAATACATGTCGTAGCCGTCTTGAACCCCATGACCAATGATTCTGGTTTGGCAATGGCTGCACTTAGGTGCCAACATATTAATCGCGCATTCAAAACAATCAAACTCGTAACATTCGTCACGCATCTCAACCCGAAAAGTGGCATCGTATTTATTGCCGCAATTACTGCAAGTTCCCATAACTGCCTCCCTCGACGCCTAGCGGTTGCAAGAGCTCTGCCAACTGGCGAGCTATCTTAGGAGCTAGAGGGGCGCCAAAGAAGAGCCAAAGAACAGCCAAAGAACAGCCAGAGGAGCAATAGAAGCAAAATTTTTGGGGCAATTTTTCCTGTAGGTGAGCTCTTTGAACCCACCCATTAAAGAACCGGGTCGCGCGGCCCCGAATTCAATCGTGAACTAAGGCCATTGCAAGCGTACCTTGGCACTCTTTGGATTTCTGAATTTCTAGTACCAGCCCACCATTATTAAGTGCTGATAACTTCATCGCCAACTGCTCATTTCCGAACTCCAACGAGTCGTTACTAATGGGCGGCTCGACAACGACGCCATTCTCCTTCTTCCAGCAAGTTTTCTTTAAGGCACTTGCCGCTAACGTCGCATTCTCCCAATAAACTCCCGACTCCAAGCGTCCAAAAGAGCTCAAGATCTTGTCGTAAACATAGCCGCTCTTACAAAGAGACCCCGCCTCCTCGGAAGCTTTAACAACCTTGACGAAAAAGTGGTTGTCGATGCGATAACTCTCTAGCGGTTGGGTCGCGATACCTTGCCCGTCACAGGATTTATTCGCCACTCTCCAAACCTTGTTAATATCATCAGGAACAACAACACCGTTTCTGGGCTCAGGTTTTCTTTCAGGCAGTGGCGGCTCAGGCTGCTGCAGCGAACCCTTACCGCCACAACCAAAAGTAATCAAAGGCAACGTGAACAAAACTAAATATCTGCGAAACGCTGAGGCAAACCCACTCACTACAGTCTTTCCCTTCTACTTTTTCTCTTGCGCCTGCTTGCGGCGATTCACGAACCACGGGTGACGCCACACAACCAGAGACGAAACCAGAATCAAGATCGGAACCGAAACAATAACGTAATAATCTTCCATTTTGACTCCGCGTCAAAGACGCACTCGACTAAGGATCAAACGTGAATCACACCTAGATCACGCACGAACCACGGTAACACGTTTGCGACCCAAGAGTAACGCCGAACTATTTGCTAAAATATTCGGCGTACTGTTCCAGGGCCTTGTGGACAAGTTCATGGCCCTTTTTTTCATCGCCTTTTTTATAGGAACCAGCACCGTCGAGCAAGGTGGCCAAGATAGGATGCAAGGCCATGTCGGCGTCCTTAGCAAGCTTACAGCTCTTGAAGATATCCTGCACTGTTGATTCGATTTTCTTACCTGCCTCGGTCAGCTGCTGCTTGGTAACTCCGCCCGACGGACTCTCGTGAAGCTTCATCATCGCCTCGGTAACAAGATCCATCCGTTTGCTCAGCGCTTCATCGGCAAGGAACTTCTTTGCAGGCTTCTTCGCCTCAGGAGCCACGGAAGACCGGTCATTCTTTTGGTCAGTAGACTGGTCATTCTTTTGGCCATGATGATGCCCGTGGTCCGCGGCATGCGCCGCTGCGCTCAAAAGCAATGACGTAGCGAGAAAAAACTTAACCATACAACACCTCCCCAGCCACGTGTTATACCAAGAACACCAAGCCCTCAAGGATAGAGTCATGAACGTCAAGTTTCAGCCTCCTCTACTACGAAAAAGAAAGACGCGTGATCCTTGTCCCAGATGCTACCTTCATCGTGAGCGCTGTATTTGCCACCTCATGGATCCGCCCCTTGATTTGCGAACGCGGGTGACTCTTGTCGTACACGCCAAAGAACTCAAACGCACCACAAACACCGGCCGCCTGGCGATGCAGATACTGAAGAACTCAGAAATCTGCGTGCGCGGTCAGAGCCGGCTGCCCCTCGACCTCAGTTCTATCCTCAAGGCCGATTACGATACCTTTTTGCTCTCGCCCAGTGCTGACGCGATTGAACTCACAAGCTTAGAAAGCAGCTCGCGAAAAAAACCAATCCACTTGATCGTACCGGATGGAAACTGGCGGCAAGCAAGTAAGGTTCATAGCCGCCATGCCGAGCTTCGCAATGTGCCGAGGGTGAAACTGAGTCGACCGCCCGAGTTTGTATCTGAAGCCGCTTTACGCAAAGAACACTTTTCTGATGGTATGGCGACTCTCGAAGCGATTGCCCATGCACTGGCCCATCTCGAAGGGCCGGCGCCGGCAGCAAGACTATTTGCTCTCTACAATGCCAAATTGTCGGCAACAATCGAAGGGCGCCAGCCAAGCGCCAGCAAACTACTCCGGTAGTTTCACTTCTCTCGCCACATACCAAGAGCTCAGCGCCGCTGTCGTCAGAATCGAAAAGATCACCAAAAGTGAAACCCAACTCGGAATCTGAAAGACATCCATCAAAAGCATTTTCACGCCGATAAAGCCAAGTATCGCAGCCAAACCGGGCTTCAAAAACTTAAGTTTACCGACCCAATCCGCCAAGACGAAGTAAAGAGCGCGAAGACCCAAAATCGCCAGGATATTCGAAGCAAAAGCCACGAACGCATCTTGAGTGACCGCAAAAACCGCAGGAATCGAGTCGACGGCGAAAATCAAATCCGTCATCTCAATCACCACTAAAGTGAGAAAAAGTGGCGTCGCCTTACGAACACCATTTTCAATCACAAAGAACTTTTGCCCGTCGAACGCGTTAGTGGTTGGAATCAGGCGCCGCAAAATTCTTAATGACCAGTTTTCCTTCACGTCGATTTTTTCATCAGTTTCTCTTAAGAACTTAAGCGCAGTGACCACAAGAATTCCGCCGAAGACGTAAAGAATCCAGTGAAAAAGATGTAAAAGCTGAGCCCCAAGGATAATGAAGAACGCCCGCATCACGAGCGCTCCAAGAACGCCAAAAAACAAAACTCGATGCTGGTACTTCTCGGGAACACGGAATGAGCCAAAGACCAATAGGATCACAAAAAGATTATCAACACTCAGGCTCTTCTCCACCAAGTAGCCCGTTAAGAACTGCAGCCCCAGTTCACTTCCGTACTGAGAGGCAAACCAAGCATTGAAGGCTAACGCCACCGTGACCCACAAGCCGCTTTCCAGTAAAGCCGCTTTGCGAGAGACTTTATGCGCCCCTCGCCCAAACAAACTCAAATCAATTGCCAGCAAAACGACGACACCGATTAAAAACGCGAACCAAAGTGATGGTGGTACAACTGACAACTGAAAAGCGGACTGATTCATTTCGTCACCCTAAAATTGCTGTTCGCTTCAAACGTTCAATTCGTTCTTCCAACGGCGGGTGGGTTGAGAACAACTTCAAAAAACCACCGGGACGACTAGATATCTTAAGAGCTGCCACCGCAGGCTGCGGCGACGGATCAATCGCCTCGACATTTCGGCGCAGCCCCTCTAACGCCTGCACCATGGTCTCTCTGCCGGCGATGCGCGCACCACCTGCATCAGCACGATACTCGCGTAGACGTGAGAACCACGCCACCACCATTGAACCGAGCACCATGAAAACCATTTCGAGTGCGAACTGCACCAAGAAATAGGACATCGGGGTACCTTGGCGCTCTTCACCGTCATCACTCTTGGTCATCGTCAACGCAAACGCGATCGCGCGTGCCAGGAACATCACAAAGGCGTTTACGATACCTTGGATGAGAGTCATGGTGACCATGTCACCATTGGCGATATGCGCGACTTCATGGCCAAGAACGCCCCTGACTTCGTCGCGACTCATCCGCCCCATCAAGCCACTTGAAACCGCGACCAGCGAACGAGACTTACTCGGTCCGGTGGCAAAGGCATTGACCTCGGGAGAATCATAAACACCCACTTGCGGCATTGCCGGTAAGCGTGCCGCGCGTGCCAACTCATGCACCACATCCACCAACTCGCGCAGTTCCGGATCGCGGGTATCGGTTGGAATAATCTGTACCCCCATCATCCATTTCGCCATCACACGCGAAAGTGCGAGCGAAATGAACGCGCCGCCCATACCCCAGACCAAACAGAAAATCATCAACGACTGGTAGTCGATTCCTCGCGCCGTCAAATACGGCTTTACACCGAGAACGCTCAAAACGACTGAGATCGTGACCATCACCAGGACGTTCACCATCAGAAACAAACCAATACGCTTAATCCATGCCATAAAAACCTCCACAGACTTATATGGTACCTTTGACACATTCTTTAATAAATACGATAATTATCATCGATTCATTCGTTTAAAACAATGTATTCTCGGAATCCCCTCGCAAGGAAGCCTATGACGCAATGGCTGAACTATCACCATCTCTACTACTTTCGTTCTATCGCCACCGAGGGCAGCATCGCCAAAGCTAGCGAAAAATTGCGCCTAGGCCAACCTACCCTTAGCGCCCAACTGAAGCAACTCGAGGACATGGTGGGCAAACCATTGTTCGAGCGACGTAATCGCCGTCTGGTTCTCACCGAAGCCGGACGCTCCGCTCTGGATTATGCCAATGAGATTTTTCGCCTCGGCGACGAGATGCTCGAAGTCCTGCAAGATCGTACTCCCGAAGACCAACCGCACCTGCAGATTGGAGCTCTCGATAGCGTTCCAAAAAGTGTACTTCTCGCGATTGTTCTGGAAGCTCATAAGATCGCCCCTTGTGCCGTGTCCATTCTCGAAGGTAAAGGCGATGAGTTGTTGCGTGAGCTGCGCACGCACAAACTTGATCTGATTGTTTCCAACTACCCTTCGCAGGCGATCGAAGGCGTGCAGGTGTACTCCAAATCAGTGGCGAAAATACCGGTCGCGGTCTACGGGGCGAAGCGCTTTAAAAATTTGAAAAAATCGTTCCCGGCGTCGCTCGATGGAATGCCGTTTGTAATGCCCACGAGTCACAGCAAACTTCGCCATGATCTCAATCATTACTTCAAACTTCACGGTATCAAGGCACTGCCAGCCGCCGAAACCCAAGACACCAGTCTGCAAAAACTCCTGGCCGAGAACGGCGTTGGTCTAGCGCCTTTTTCCGAGGTCGCCGGTGTCAAAGAGGAGAGTCTGATTAAAATTGGCAGGCTTCATGATGTACATGAGGAGATCTGGCTGATCTCGGCTCAACGAAAAATCGAGAATCCGATCGCCGCCAAACTGATGAGCAGTTTTACACTTCACTAAAAAAATTGACGCCGGTTTTACCCTGGCGTCGACAATGGAGCTGATTCTTGAGCTGAGCAAAATACTCAGCGTTCGTTATCTCCGAAAATTATCGATACAGATCGCGAACCACAACCGCAATACGATCAATGCGGATATTTCCCTGCATTTTCAGCTGCCATACACCGTGCGAATAGCCGCCCGGATTATCAAACACATAACGATAGTAGCCACCTTGATGGTGATAATCCTGGGGGTTTCCGTAGATGGTTTGCGGATACGAAATCGAATCGCCAACGAGGAGTTGCATCTGTCCACGGCCGAACTTCGATTTTGCGAATACTACCACGCGCGCCAGTTGCTTGTGCTGAAGACCAATCTGGCCATATTTACTCATCAACAGCCGCTTCAACGGAACAGTGTCTTCACCCTGTTGAGAATTGAATTCCTGACCAAAGAGATCCAGAACATAGCGCTCCGGGCGATCTGGATACCCCGGGCGTCCCGGGTGTCCCGGACGATGACCGGGCCGCTCATCAGGTTGAGGCCAACGATCATCAGGAGGCATTGCTGAGCTAGTGCTCGCTGCTGCTGAGATCGCAAGCATCGCGACCAAACCCAAGAGACCAAGCGAACGAGTAAAAAGATGTCTTTTCATATTCGCCCTTTCTATTGAACTGAACTGTTTTCTGCAGTCAATTTTCACAAGGTAGCAAAGATAGTGCCGAGGTTCAAGTTTTTTTCTAGTTGATATTGAATCATGACGCTCTTGCTTCTTTAATCTTAGTTTGTTTACATACCTCTTTGGCCAATGCCGCTCTCAGT
>SXRI01000173.1 GCA_005793615.1 Bdellovibrionales bacterium | reverse complement strand
TACATGGGTCGAGGCCGCCGAGGCCAGTTTTCCAGTTTGGTTGTCGATATTGGCGACCACCACGCCGGGAGGTCGATTGAAATCAAGAATCGGCAGGTCCTTGTGCGCCGCTTTCATGTACTCGAGCCAAATCGGAAGGGCGGCTCTGCCTCCGACTTCGCCTGTGCCCAGGGTTTTCTCTTCATCATAACCGACCCATACTCCTGTCGCGATCTGCGGAGTGTAGCCGACAAACCATGCGTCATAGTAACCGTTGGTTGTGCCGGTTTTTCCCGCCACGGGTCGACCGAGAGCGCGCGCTGCTCCGCCGGTGCCGCCCTCTTCTGTGACCACAGCACTCAATAGGCTTGTCATAATGTAAGCGGTTTGTGGGCTGATCAATTGATCAGGATCGTCGAAGAAAATCTGCGGAACTTTTGGGCGAAGAGGCGCCTCAGGAGGAACAGGGGCCATCGCCGCGTTGGTTGGAGTCGAGGATGATCCGGGCTGCGAGCCCTGTTGCGATCCTTGGGCGGCCTTTTGCGCAAGATGAGTTTTACGTTTTTCCTCGAACTGTGTGTCGATTTCGGTGATTTCTTTTTCAAAGCGTTTATCGAGAGAGATGCCTTCGAGCAACACTTTCTCGTCCTTGTCGAGAACCTTGTGGATGACGATCGGGCGAATTCTCGCGCCCAAACGGCCGAAGTGCGAAAACACTTTAGTCATCTCATAGAGGGTAACAGAACTTGAACCGAGAACGAGGGTGAGATCCTGATTTAGGGGGCTGAACACGCCCAGGCGTTTGGCATAATCCGTCGCCCAGTTAACGCCGACACTCTCAAGGACTTTCACAGCCGGAATATTAAGCGAGCGAATCAAGGCAGTTCGAAAAAGTACATCACCGACAAATTTTTGCCCGTGATTATGAGGCTTCCAAATTTTGACGTCTTCGGGATTGCCCTGACCTTCTTGAGTTTCGGCAACGTCCTCGGTCTTGGTTTCGAGGACAACCGGTGCGTCTTGAATTGGTGTTGCCGGAGTGAAGCCGCGATCGAGGGCTGAGGCATATACGACTGTCTTGAAAGACGAGCCGGTTTGTCGCTTGGCTTGGATGGTGCGATTAAATTCGTTTTTATTGCGGATAAACTCTTTGCCGCCAACCATCGCGATGATCTCACCGCTTCGTTGATCAAACGAAATTAACGCGCCTTCGACGACGGGTTCTTGCTCAAGAGTCAGTTGCGCGTACTCCGCTGGATTGCCTAATCCAGGAGGCAGCGTGGCGGGAGGCGGAGGAGGCGCGCCTTTTTTCGCAGACTTTACCGGCGCCATTTCTTTTAGGAGACGTTGTGAATTGAACTTTTCGCCAACGACCTTCACCTGAATAACGTCTCCGGCCTTGAGGGCCTGGGAGGGCTTGCTGATCTTCGCTGCATAGGCTGCATTGGTGGCAGGGTCCGGCTTGTGGGCCCAAGCCATGTCTTCAAGATCAATCATTCCCTGGGCGTCAGCAAAACGCACCGTCACTACGCCCAGCAAATCGTCCACTTTCGTCACCACGGCATCGACGATTTGCCCTTTGCTCACGTAATCAGGAATGTTACTGACGATTGCCCCACTGGCGTCAAGTCTATGGAAAATGGTTAACGGCCCCTCTTGAACGACATTGCCATCGGGCTTGATGATCCGTATCGGCGCTTTGTCGTTCTTGAGCTTCTTTCGTTCCGCGAGAAGAAACTGCTCTTGTTCCTCGGGTCGAGCTAGGTTTTTCGCGGCGCCGCGGAAACCCTGGCGCTTATCGAGCTCGCGCAGACCGGCCATGACCTCGAGTGTCGCCTGCTGTTGCGCTTTGAAATCAATCGAAGTGAACACTCGCAGTCCTTCATCAAGGACGGCCTTTTCTCCGAATTGCTGAACAAGTATTTGCCGTAAGGTTTCTACAAAATAGGGTGCCACCTGTTTGTATTCTTTATTGAGATAAACGGTAACAGGCTCTTCGAGCGCGGCCTTTTTTTCTTCAGGCGTGATGGCGCCGATCGCGTGCATTCGCTCAAGAACATATTTTTGCCGCGCCTTTGCCTTTTGCGGGTGTTCGGTGGGCGAGTAGCTACTTGGGGCTTGCGGTAGTCCCGCAAGAATTGCCATTTCGGCGAGGGTGAGCGCATCAACTTGTTTGCGAAAGTAAGTGTCGGCCGCGGCGACGACGCCATAAGCGCCTTCACCAAAATAGATTTGATTTAGATATAGAAAAAGAATTTCTTCTTTTGAAAGGTTCTCCTCCATCCGATGGGCAAGCATGATTTCTTTGATTTTGCGGATGTAGGTTTTTTCGCTCGACAAGAGCAGCGCGCGCGCCACTTGCTGGGTGATGGTCGAAGCCCCTTGGCGCTTTTCACCGGAGGAAACGTTCACCATAAAGGCTCTAAGGATCGCGAGGTAATTAACTCCGCCGTGTTCGAAGAAGTTGGAGTCCTCCGCGGCAAGGAACGCTTTGATCAAGCGCTCGGGCACCTGTTTGAAAGGAATGAGGCGTCGATTCTCGCGAAAATACTCGCCGATTTTTTCGCCGCCACGTGCGTAGACTTCGGTGACCAAGAGAGGCTCATAGTCTTCGACTTTGATCATTTGTGGCAGTGAACTTGAAACCGAGAATATGGTTGCGGTGCCGCCGACTATGCCGACGATCGCCAATCCAGCAGCGATTAAAATTACTCGTGAGAGCCTCATGATAAACCGGCCTCCATGTGCGCGCAGAACATCCAATGTTCCATAATTACGCTATCTTAGCGCGCTTGCCGGCAAGGTTACAAGAGCCGATTCACAAATCAGTTGGGAGCTGGGCCCGAGGTCCTGGAGCCTGAGCGGCGCGAGGACGAGTCCTCTTTGTTGGCGTCTCTTGCGGCCTTAATACCTTTGCAAATCCCATTGACGTCGTATCCCAACCTAGATGCATCGCAGGTCCCCAGTGAATAGCTACCGTCTGAGTTTGCTCTGCAGGCGCTGGAAAGACGTGAATATCCCTTAAGTGCTCTTGACCGATCGAGTAGATTTTCGTCGATCTGTGACTGTGGCATCTTCTGATAGCAGCGATACTCTGCGCTTGCTAACGCTTGATCACCCATTGCTTCATTGAGTCGGCCATTCATTTCTTTTTGATTTTGCATGTTCATGATCATGTCCATGACTTGGTTTTGCTGTGCCTGCTGGCGTCTAGTTTTGAGGCGATTGGTGTTGGCCTGAAAATCGGTATTGAGGTTCTGCATATCGCCTTGGATTTGTACGAGCTGATTAGCCACGTCGTCTTCTAAACTTTTCATCAACGCAGTCATATTGTCTGAGGTCATTTTGCGAATATTCTCAAGGCGAGCGCCAATCTCTTTCGAATCTTGATCGCTGTCGGCGACATCATTTTTTCCTTGCTTCAAGGCCATCTTAATCTTGGTACCAGGATCAATTTCGCCGCGCATACATTGGCTTAAAATCTGATTGTATTTGTTGATGATGCGTTTTCGTTTTTGTTTGAGCAAGCGGCGCATTTGCCCCGAGGCGTTGGTAAATTTATAGTTGCGAACGAGTTTTTGCTCTTCTGCCAAACGCACATCGAGTTCGACCTCTGCCTGATTTGCCGCCGCAGTGGCTGCAGCACGGCATTCTACTCCCCAGGCGAGCTCGACTTCATTGGTCTTGCTTACCTTGCGTCGCATTTCTTTACGAACTGCCATGTATTCCTTGTCGATATTATCGTACTGAACCTGAGCCGCCTTAAATGCTTCTAGCTGCTGCTTGGCTTTGTCGGAATGCAACTGCCGAATTCGGTCGGTCAGCGCCTTCATTTCGGCGCGATGTTGCTTATCATTCTTGAGTTCTTCATCATCGAGATCCTGCATTTCTTTCTGCGCGTCTTTGGCGTTTTGACGGTCATCTTTACGCGCCTCTTTTCGCTCTTTATCAAGGTCGTCGCGCATGGATCGCGAGTCTTTCGCATTTCGCCGTGCCTCGGCGGGATCAACTGCATACAAACCAGGGCAGTCTCTCTGTATGTCTCCAATACGGGTACAATCGGACTCATAGGAGTCGCCGTAATCATCGTCGCCATCCTCAGGTCCTAGGATGCGGCTTGAGGCTGAGCCTTTTTCCTTCATGCAGGTGCCGATATTTTTGAAAACACAGCCTTTGATATCGTCTTCTTTTCCGATGGACGTACAAAAGCTCTTGATATTGTCTAGGTGGTCTAGTGTGGACTGACACATGTTTCCGTAGATGTCCTGCGGGTATCCGGAGTAACCAGGGAATCCACCATAGCCACCCGGAGCAATCGCAGAAGGCGGAGCGGGCGCCGGAGCCGGGTTGGCTTCAATCTTTAAAGAAAAAAGAAGAGTACTCGCGAAAACGAGTGTGAAGAAACAATAGACAGTCATTGTCTGAAATCTCGACAGTCGCTTGCCCGCCATTTTGATTTGACTCCTGTTTACCTAAGGATACCGCAAGAGTGATGCCAATGGCGGCACTTTCCTTTGTCTCAATATGAGACAAGGGGTAGGGAAACTGAGAATCTAGTCTGAGGGCTTGAAGGGCTCCAAAAAAACCCGGCCCAAAGTGCGGGCCGGGGTTCGGATACAAAAAAAGGTCTCGTGGCGGCGTAACGGAAACAGAAACCCATGTTTATTAAGGTGGGTGGCCATAATAACGACTTCAGGCTTCTCTGATCCCGCAGGCAGAGCTTGCACACCATCGTCAGGGACAGCCCCCAATTCCAAAACTTGTAGGGTTTCTTTTTTCCGAGCCATATGCCACGAAAACCCAGAAGCAGAATACCAGAGCTGATCGCCGGCCGCAATGAAGCAAAATCCGTCAATTCCTCTCTGAGACATGAAAAAACGTGTAAACATCCCGCGGCGAGAATAATTTTTCCTGATTTCCCTTGAATTCTCTTTTTTGTTGGCAGTTCTTGATTTTTCCCAGGCACTTTGTCCTGTGGAGAACATCGACGTTTTAGCCGAAGTAATAAGGCGCCATGGAGATTCAGGGAGATCCAAGATGACGGCTGCCTTGATTAGAAATTTAGACACAGTTTTTCCCTATTTCTGTTTTTTCTACGGAGCGGTGATGACCGTGGTCTTGAACTCGGACCGTCTCAACCGCCTCGCGGACGAGCGCCTGCCGGCAACACTTATTACGCAGTGGCGGTCGCATCGAGCGGGTGCGCTCATTTGCCTCTTTGTTGGCGCCTTTTGGATACTTCAGAATCTCTGGGTGACTTGACGCCCTTACCCCCACGAGGGTAGGTTGCTCAGGACATGTCAGAAGACAATTTCCCTGGTCACACGCCAGGACAGATGAGTTGGGCGCATATTTTCGCGCCCAACGACAATACCGATAAAGCCGCTGCTACGGTCGACGCCGCAAACGAGGCGGTCGTCGATAGCGCGGCTGTGGGATCAGTCACGGAAAAACCAATTGAAAAAACGATCGAACCCGCTCTGGAGCCGAAGCGATCCTCGCGCAAGCGAACGACGGTTACGGAATCCGAGGTCCAATACAGCAAGAAAAATTGGGGCAAACTAGAGTTCAAGAAACCTGAACAAACATTGCCGGCGCCGCCTCAGCAGCAGGCGCCGATTCAACCAGTAGCTTCACCCGAGCCCCCAGTCGCCAAGGAGAATGTCACCGAGATAGTCAGTGAGACCGTGAGTGAGCCACAGAACGAACCACAGAACGAACCACAGAACGAGCCACAGAACGAGCCACAGAACGAACCACAGGTGCTTTCGGTATCGGAACTCAATCGCCATATTCGTGAAATTCTAGAGGGTCAGTTTCCGCTCCTGTGGCTAAAGGGCGAAATTTCAAATTTCAAAGCGCATACATCGGGCCATTTCTATTTCAGTCTGAAGGATGCTAAGGCGCAAATCAGTGCTGTCATGTTTCGCGGCTTTAATTCGCATCTGCGTTTTCGGCCGGAAGATGGCATGGAAGTTTTGATTCGCGGTAAGATCACAGTCTATGAGCCACGCGGCAACTACCAGATCTTTTGTGAGCTAATGGAACCAGTAGGTGCCGGGGCGCTACAAAAGGCATTCGAACAATTGAAAGCGAAGTTGCAGCGTGAGGGACTTTTTGAAGAGGCTCGCAAGCGACGCTTGCCGACTCTTCCGCGGCACATTGCGATAGTCACTTCGCCGACCGGGGCCGCTATCCGCGATATGCTCAATGTCCTTTGCCGCCGTTTCAAGGGTGCACGCATAACTCTGGTTCCATGTAAGGTACAGGGGGATCAAGCTCCGCGTGAAATTTGCGGTGCGATCGCGCTCGCTAATCGCCTTTCGGATGTTGATGTCATGATCGTTGGTCGCGGTGGCGGCTCGATTGAAGATCTCTGGGCTTTCAATGACGAGGCCGTGGCGCGCGCAATCGCGGGTAGCCGTGTGCCGGTGGTTTCAGCTGTTGGTCACGAGGTCGATTTTACAATCGCTGATTTCGTCGCCGACCTTCGAGCGCCGACTCCTTCTGCGGCAGCTGAGTTGGTTGTCAAGAACGCCGCGGATTTACAAGCGCGGATCGTGAGTTTGTCGCGCGCACTTCGTTTGGCTATTTTACGTCGCCTCGATATCAGTCGGCAGACCAATACGGCATTGACGAAGCGCTTGGTGGATCCGCAACGGCGCATCCAAGATGCGGCAATTCGCTGTGATGAACTTTTGCAGCGCCTCGAAGTGGATATTAACCGCCTGTTACAGGCGAAGCGTATTCACGTAGCGCCATTGACTTCACAGCTGCGCACTAATCTACGTAATTTGCTCACGCGTAAGCGAGAACGTCTTGAATTGAATATGGCGGTGATGGATTCGTTGAGTCCGCTTAAGGTTTTGGAGCGCGGCTATTCGATGGTCGTAGTTGATAAAGAAATTATCAGTGATGCAAGCAAGCTTGCAGTCGGTAGTGAGATGCAAGTGCGAATGGGCAAAGGTTCGATTGAGGCCAGGGTCACAAAAATTTTACTGCCTGCAAAGTGACAGCAAATTGAGAGCGAGAGAGAGGTAGGTCTTATGGATTTTGAAAAACGCTTGGCACGACTCGAAGAGATCGTCGAGAAAATGGAGACGGGCGAACTTGCCCTGGAGGAGTCGTTGAAACTTTTCGAGGAAGGCGTGAAGCTCTCGCGCGAATGTAATTCGCAACTCAATGACGCTGAACAAAAGGTAAAGCTCCTTTTGGGAATGGATGACGACGGTCAGCCGGTAACAAGTGACTTTAACGCTCAAGCAGGCGAGTGAGGCGAGATGTTAGAATCGCTTTCGCAACAGAATATCGGCAAGCTGACGGGTTTTCTGGATCACTATTTTGCTGAAAAAGGAAGTTCGCTACCGTCGCGTGGCTTAGAGAGTGCTAGCCATCGGCGCCTATTAGAGTCCATGCGCTATTCGCTCCTGCAAGAGGGCGGTAAGCGTTTTCGTCCCCTGCTGACAATCTTGACCGCCGAAGCATTGGGCCAGGCCGCCGAGGTCGTGTTGCCGTTTGCGGCGGCAGTAGAGTGCGTACACACCTACTCTTTGATTCATGATGATCTGCCTGCCATGGACAATGATGATTTTCGCCGGGGAAAACCGACCAATCATAAAGCGTTCGATGAGGCGACCGCGATTCTTGCTGGCGATGCGCTTCTTACCGAAGCTTTTCAAATTGTCGCAGATTTTTACCATGACCGTCCGGTGATTGCAGTGAAACTTGTTCGTGAGCTCGCGCAGGCATCGGGATTTCGAGGGATGGTCGGCGGACAGGTTATTGACATGGGTTCGAAGAAAGATGCCATTAACATTGACGAACTGCGGTTGATGCACGATCTGAAAACAGGGGCTTTGATAAGAGTAGCGGCGGTAGGCGCTGCAATCGCATGCGATGCCAGTGAAGACCAACGAAGGGAAATAGCAACCTTCGCCGAGACCCTCGGACTTGCATTTCAAGTCGCCGATGATCTGCTTGATTACGATCCGAGCCGCCCTGAGCAAGGTAGCTATCCGATGCTTTTGGGTCAGGAAGGAACTGTGCGGTTTCTCGACGAGTTGACTGAAACGTGCCTGCAGTGTCTGAGCAAATGGCCAAAAGCCGCCGAGCCTTTAAGGCAGATTGCACTTTTCAATCGGCAACGAGAACGATGACGCGAGTTGATCTTGCTTTGGTCGAAAGAGGCCTTGCTCCTTCGCGGAGTCGAGCGCAGGAATTGGTGACAGGCGGACGTGTTTTTGTTGGTCTTGGAGAAAGCCGCCGGGTCGTGAGTAAGGCCAGTGTGCAGGTAGCAAATGATGAGCATCTGGAAGTCATATCCGCCGGAGAAAACGAGGACTTTGTTTCCCGCGGTGGTTTGAAAATGCGCGGCGCACTCGATCATTTGCAGCTCAAAGTAAGCGGATACCATGTGCTGGATGTTGGCATTTCAACCGGTGGCTTTGCCGATTGTTTGCTGCTGGCGGGCGCCGATCGCGTTGTTGGTGTCGATGTTGGCCATGGGCAGCTTGCGGCGACGCTGAGGGTAGATCCCCGGGTTCGTTTGCTGGAGGGCGTGAATGCGCGCGAGTTGTCAAATCAGCACCACTTGGCGCGAATATTCGAGTTGAACCAAGGTCAGAACTTCGATTTGATCGTTATTGACGTGTCGTTTATCTCCCTCACGCTTGTGTTGCCAGAGGTGATCCAGTATTTAAGAGGATCGTCGGCGTTGTTGGCCTTAGTCAAACCGCAGTTTGAGGTTGGCCGAGCAGGATTGGGAAAAAACGGAATCGTGAAGGATTCGACGCTTTATCCTTCTGTCGAGGAAAAAATCCGACAGAGCTGTAGCGCGAACAATCTGATCATGGGGGATTATTTTGCAAGTTCGATCGAAGGTACAGACGGTAACCGCGAATTTTTCCTTTTTGCCAGACCGGAAACAAGACCAGAAACAGGAACAGATTCAGTCTAAGAGTCAGATGACATCGAAGATCACTCTTGGTTTTGCTTTGGCGGCGAGTCTGTTCACCACAGGTTGTGATTCACTTCAGACCCGACCGGAGATAAATGCGCCAGGTAAACATCACCAGGGGACGAGCGCCCAGGCACCTGCGAGGTCTACACCAACCGTTACCGTGACCGAACCACAGTCGCAAGGTTCATTGGCGCCTCCGCCGATGGCGACACCGCCTCCGGTACCAACTCACCAGCCTCCGACGTTTTTGAATAGAGATCTACCAAAGATCGGTTTGATATTGGGTCCGGGTGGAATGAAGGCGTTCGCTCATATCGGAGCCCTGCGCGAATTGGCTCGGGCCCGCATACCCGTGCATGCCGTCGTCGGTCTGGAGTGGGGAGCGGTGATCGGGGCGTTCTATGCTGCTCAGGGACAGGCGAATGACGCCGAAT
>SXRI01000172.1 GCA_005793615.1 Bdellovibrionales bacterium | reverse complement strand
TCCGAACGTGACCCGCGCCAATGTAAGCTTCTATGGCTAACCCGACACGAAAGCCATGACCAGAGCCAATTCCATGCAAAGGTTAGCTTGAAATTTCTCCGGACAGCCGTGTATTCAATACAAAAATTCAGAGAGCAATCAGCAACATCCGAAAGGTTTGCCGCACACTTTCGTAACTTACAAAATAGAGAAAGTGCTTTTCGGCAAAGCCGAGTCGGCTTTCACTCTGCGTTTTTTAGGCGGTCTGCACCCAGATGGGCGAGCGATGCAAATCAGCCACTACCCGCAGATTGATATCGGGGATCATGACATTGTTCTGATCGAGGGCAACAACCTCGCTGGTTGCCCACTCACCAAATGTAGCACCGGAAGATTCCGAATTTCAGGAGAAAAGATCTTTACCGAAGAGGGACGCGTTCTCCGCAAGGGTGATCCCCAAGAAAAGTCTTTGTTTCGCTACGGTACGTTTTTATCAATTCCGGAGCTCGCGACTCAAGAGTTTACGCATCCCAAATCTGGTAAAAAAGTTGTTGTCCGCATGAAAAGATCCGCTCCTGAAAAAGCGCCAGCAGCCGAGGCAGACCAAATGACACTCTCAGATCTCAATGAAGCGATCGAGAGAATCAAAAAAGGACAGTCGACGCAAACAGTGGTCTCTTCAGCGAACGTCCAGCAAAAAATTCCGGCAGTGGCACTCTTGGCAAAGGCTCCGCCAAAAGCACCTGCTTTTACAGCCTCAAAAATAAAAGACGCAAAAGAAGCTCAGGAGATCGCTGACATCGAGAAAAACGGCGGCAACCCCGTGCTCGGTAACGGAGGTGGACAATGAAGAAACTTTTCCTGATCCTGATTTTGTGCTGTCTCTCACGTGATGCATTTGCCTGGGGTGCGCGCTACGTGGTCGACGCACCGATTAGATGGCACTCTGACACGAATACGGTCGGCTTCAAGATTCAGCCAGTGAGTTTTCCAGTGGGCAGCGCTTTTCGCACTGGTCTGCTCGATGCAATCACTATTCTCAACCGCAACCCGAGCCTCATTCGCACACGCCTGAACCCCGACTCTGACTGGGTGAGTGTTTCTAACGGCGTCAATGAGATTTGGTTTACCGACAACAGCCTCGTATTGATGGGCGCTCCCGCGATCTGTATTTCGCACTTTAACCCGTTTGCGCTCGGCGTATGGAATATGACCGAAGCGGATGTTGTTTTCAGCACTTCGGAAACTTACACCGCGAGCCGCAATGCTTGGGACACTTGGCCCTATATGGGTTCCGCCCGCCCCCTACAGACAACAGCATTGCATGATCTGGGACATGCGATGGGCCTGATGCACGAAAATCGCGTTTACAATATCATGGGAGAGGATTGGACCCACGTGAACCTCTTTGGCACGACCCTCGTCCCTACGTTGGGCGAAGATGCAACCACAGGCTTGGTGCGAATTTACGGTGCCAATTCAACTGTCCGCCCAGATGTAGCCGTGTCTAACTACAAATACCTCGGCATGAACGGCGAGTACAGCACCCACCAACGCACGGCTCTGCGTGCCGCGATCACAGGTGAAACTGCGACTGCCTTTACCGACCCGCTCGATCCGATTGAACCAAGCCAACTGAGCTTCTACGTCAAGGCAGGACAACTCATTACTGTCGAATTTACCTTTGAGAACAATGGTCCTGCGAGCTTGCCGCGAACGATGTCACACATCGTGCTTTCCGACAATCGCACTATAAGCTCACGCGATCGTCTATTGCAGGCCCAGGCAATCCCTATGTCGAAAGATCGACCAACAACCCGCACATTTCTCATTCGCCTTCCGGCGGATCTGGTACCGAGCCAACGCTACTATATCGGCGCGATAATTGATGCCGAGAATACTTTGCTTGAAGTGACGAAACGGAACAACACGTCTTATATTCCCGTCTTAATCACCAACCCTTGAGCACTGGACCAAGTCTCAATCACAGAAGGCGAGCGCCAGGCACCAGCCTATAACTGGCGCCGCGCCAGCGCCGATGAGCGGAACGGGAAAGTTCCCGATCCCCGTCACTGCAAAGGTGACGATCAAATAAGTGAGATAGCACTTTACCAAAACCAGACGCCGAGGCTCGCGCGTGTCGATCAGTTTCCGCAAGAACGGATAAAAAACGGCGCCAATAGCCAGGACGACGAGAGTCTTTGAGAAGATCCCTTGCGCCCAAGCCAATTGCAAGATGCCTTCGACATGTGCGACCGGCGCCAGCGGATCTGGGCGCGACCAAGACATCGCCCATGAGATCAGGACAAATAGCAAACTGAACCAACGAAGTCGATTGGAGAGTCTGCTTTCGGAAATCAAAATCACCGTCGCCGCAGATGCAAACGCCGTCGCTTGTCCGGCATCAGGCTGCAACACCAAAATGAATGCCGGCAAACCCACCAGAAAGAGAACCCGGTAACTCTCAGCGAAGACGATGCCGAGTAAAACAACAGGTATGAACGCCATGGCCGCATTGAGCGCAAACGGACCGATGCGCAGCCACCGTTGGACGGAATCAATGCCGGGAAAAAGAAGTGTCGCACCAATAGCCAACAAAGCGGCAATAGCCAAAATGAAGTGATGCCGGCGCGCAAAACTCGCGACCCATCGCGAGCGCAACAAAAGAGGCACCGCAATTCCAAACGCCATGAGATTTGGCAAATAGGCGTAGAGTGAAACTTGCGCCGGATAACTGGCCTGAAAACTGGCCGGATAACTGGCCTGAAAACTTACCTGATAATTAATCAATACGCCGCAGGCGATGGCGATCATAAGACAAACGAGTGAAGTCATCTTGCGGAATGCTCCTGGATTTGAGAGCGATTTGAGAGCGATTTGCGAGCACTCTACAGCTAAATCAAGAAATTTTAAGCACAAAAATCTGGGGGCCCGTGAATCCGCGACACACTCTGCAATATTACGCTTTGACAATATTGCAGCATTGCAATGGTCTTCTGATGTGACAACGTGCAACGGGGGCGCGCGGCCCACAAATAAATACATTGGAAGTTTTCACTGCGATTTGCAAATTGGCCCGCATTGGTGATCACGAGGCCGCCCCTGTTGCAGGGCGTGAACTCTAACTATCAGGAAACGGCGCATGATTCGCGCCATCCCCTTACCTAAACTCACCACTAGTACTTTGACAGATAAATTTCTAGCCGGTCTCACCGAGACTTCTTCGCCGGTTGGTATCTAAATTTTTTCCGCGCTTTCTTTTTGGTGAAGGTCCAGTTGATGGTGATCTTCTCCTTATTGGCTCGTTTGTTCCAT
>SXRI01000171.1 GCA_005793615.1 Bdellovibrionales bacterium | reverse complement strand
GCCATCTGTCCAGGCGCGAGTTCACTGCCGGCGCTGGCAGTGACTTGAAAATAGAGGCCCGCACCCGCAGCTTCGCCCAAGGTAAAAAAGTTCGCCCATTCACTCGAAGCAGAGAAACGTTTTTGCTCGACGCGAGAAGACGCTAGTGCTCCCTCGCCGTTAACAGGTTTCTTGGCAGAGCGCTATTTTGCGAGAACACGCATCACAGATTCTTCAAGGGCAGACGAGACTCGGGTGGCCTGCCGGAGACTAGGTCAGCTTGCCGGAGACTAGGTCAGCTTGCCGGAGAATCGGGTAGGCTACGCATCGCGGCGACTAGACATAAACACTTCTCACACATACCAAAGTCCAGTCGGAAATGTTATCTAATGCCTCACAACTCGAAACGGAGGTTTGCAGATGTTCAAAAACGCGCTTGTCAGTGTTTCCGATAAAACCGGTCTTGTTGAGTTTCTCAAGCCTTACGTGGTTCGCGGCATGCGAGTGGTTTCAACCGGTGGGACGCTAAAACATTTGCGGGAGAACGGCATCAATGCGGTCGACATTTCCGAACAGACCGGTTTTCCCGAGGTTATGGACGGTCGAGTAAAGACTCTGCATCCACGTGTTCATATGGCGATTCTCTCGCGTGCCGGAAATGATGAGGATAGCGCACTGCTTAAGAAAGAGGCTCTTGAGCCCTTTGACCTCATCGTCGTGAATCTTTATCCGTTTGAGAGTGCTTGCACCAAGAACCTGCCGGATCACGAGTTGATAGAGTTCATCGATATCGGTGGTCCGAGCTTACTTCGTGCTGCCGCGAAAAATCACGATCGCCTTGCCGTTGTCTGTGAGCCTGAAGACTACAATTGGATAGCAGGCAAGAACGAGCTGACTTTGGTGGATCGTCGGCGTTTGGCAGCGAGAGTTTTCTCGCTGACTTCTCGCTACGACGATTTGATCGCGAAAACTCTGGCTGCTGAGAGTGATCGCCCGGTCACCTTGGTTGGTCGCTTGGTGAGTGAGCTTCGTTATGGTGAGAACCCCCACCAAAAGGCCTGGTGGTATCGCTCACCTGAGGCTCGCGGTGGTTTACACGATGCTGAGGTCCTGCACGGCAAACCGCTCTCCTACAACAATATTCTTGATCTCGAGGCGGCGAATTCGACGGTGCGTGATTTTCGTGAGCCGGCCGCCGTGGCAGTTAAGCACAACAACCCTTGTGGCGTCGGTACTGATGCTACAATAGCCGGAGCGGTTACGCGCGCGATTCAGGCCGATCCGGTCAGCGTTTTTGGCGGCATTATTGCCTGCAACCGACCCGTTGACTTGGCGGCGGCGGAAGAGATGGCGAAGATCTTTCTTGAGTGCATCGTAGCCCCGGCCTTTGAGCCAGCGGCACTTGAAAGACTTAAGAAGAAAAAGGACCTGCGCCTTCTACAACTGAAACAATTGAAGCAGGATACTGCGAATGGCGAACTCCAGTTTCGTAGCGTGAGCGGTGGCTTCTTGGTACAGTCTGCGGATCGCACCGAAGATTGGAGTGATTCATGGCGTATTGTTGGTCAGCATCCTTCGCCTGAGATCAAAGCTGATCTCCTGCTCGCATGGAAAGTTTGTGCTTATTTGAAAAGCAATGCGATCGCACTTGCTGCCGGCGGGCGCACCGTTGGCCTGGGTATGGGACAGGTCAATCGTGTTGATGCCGTTGAACAGGCGATTGCGCGAATGCAGAAACATCATCCTAGCCTCTCGTCGAGTCCGTGTTTGGCAAGCGACGCATTCTTTCCATTTCCGGATTCAGTGGAACTTGCAGCCCAAGCTGGGGTACGCTGGATTATACAGCCAGGCGGATCGATTCGCGATGAAGAGGTTTTAGCGCGTGCGGGTGAGTTGGGCATCAATATGATCCTGACTGGAACTCGTCATTTCCGCCACTGACGTCTAAGGACGGAAAGGCAGATGGCCGAGTGCGGGGAGATAATAATGCGATCTGGTTGGTAAAATCGGGAGATCGAGTTCTCGGTCCGATGACTACCGACGAGGTAACAACAGGTATCAAGAGTAAGGAAATAGTGATCCTTGATGAAGTGATCACACCCATGTCGCGTTGGCGACTCGTTCGCGATGAACCTCGCTTCAATCAAGCGGTGGAAGAGATTCGTCGCGGTCAGATGGCCAGTCGTGATGACACTGAAGTCCAAGGACACACCAATACCAGCACCGGCAGCGGTGTGACTCCGCCGTCATCTTCTTCAAGTAGCTCGGCAAATAGCAGCGAAAAGAAATTTTCCTTAGCCTCAATGTCGTCAGTCAGAATCCCTGGAAATAAATCAGGAAATAAATCGGCCGATAAATCAGTCGATAAACCAGCAGAGAAAACACGGGATACTCCAGTGGCGATCCCCGAGGCTGCGTCCTCCTCTGCGGCGGCCGCACGAACGCAAGCGGCAATGGATAAGGGCCGAGTTATCGATGCCGAGTTTACTGATGAAGTAGTGACTCCGACGGCAAGTTCTCGTCAGTCGACCTACTCCAATGATCTTCGTCAATATGGAATCAATCCTGGCGGAGGACACCTGCCGCGAAGTACGGGCTTGATCAAGCTGGCCTGGTTGGGAGCCATGGCCGCGGTAGTTGGTGCGGTGTTCTTTTTTCTGAATCCTCCGAACCGACGCCCAGGAAGTGACCCCGTGGCGAACAATAAGCCAGCGGGTTACGATACTCTTTTGCGGAACGCCAACAGTGAATGGGAGCGGGGCAACTTCGGTGCGGCCCTTAGGATTTATCGACAGGTCAACCAGGCTCGTGAAAATCAACCCGAAGTGATTGCGCGTTTGGCGCCTCTGATGATTCAACTCGATGGTGAGACTGTTGCTGCCAAACGCTTGCTGAACGAGACACTCAGCAAGCTGTCGCCAGATGTCAGTGGAGGCGTTAAGAGCCAGCTTGAGTCCGGCTTGGGGTTGGCCGCCATTGTCAGTGATGATTTGAACGAGGCCGAGACCCGATT
>SXRI01000170.1 GCA_005793615.1 Bdellovibrionales bacterium | reverse complement strand
ATGGAACAAACGAGCCAATAAGGAGAAGATCACCATCAACTGGACCTTCACCAAAAAGAAAGCGCGGAAAAAATTTAGATACCAACCGGCGAAGAAGTCTCGGTGAGACCGGCTAGAAATTTATCTGTCAAAGTACTAGGCCGGCAACTGCAGCCAAAAACAACAGAGACTTCATAGGTTGTGCTCCTTTAGTTTGAACTTTCAATGTTGGTTCAAAATTTCATTTATCGGACGTAATGGCTATGACCGAGATCATAGAAAGGAAGTGACGAAGATCAATTTAAATCTTTAGAAAAATGCGCGTAAAGAAAATGAGATTTATGCTTGCCCAAAAAATGGGCCAGCAAACTGCCCAAACAAAAAGCACGCCAAGTAAAAAGCACGCCTGAGGCCACCGATGAAATTCACCGATGAAACCAAAGTCGCTCGCGATTTTCGCCTGGGAAAATTACCGAATTGAAACTTTCCTTAGCCACCAAACAAACGTTTGAAGAAGCCTGTCACCTTTTGGCCTAACGACGCCTGCCCTGCTGAAGATGTTTTCGGCTGTGGATGAGATCCGCCGCCGCGGTGACGGCCATGAGATCCTGCCGCTCGCTCGCCTTGCCCGCGATGCCCACCTTGTCCATTACTACCCTTGCTATGGGGTCCGCGACCGCCCGCTGAGCGATGCTCTCCGTTTTGATGAGCTCCCGCCTGCCCAGGCCGACGATGATCTCGCTCCCCACGTCCACCACTTCGCCGCGGTCCGCTCGACGGCCCTGAAGATGGTCCCGGCCCTCGAACGCCTTCTGCCGGTCGGCCTCCCGCTCCTTGCTCACGTACTGGACGCGGGCGCGATGCATGCTCAGGTCTGCTGTCGGCACGATGTTCCGCTGGTCCCTCGCGACGTCCCTCACGGCGACCATCACGCCGGCCATCACGGCCTCCGTCACGACCTCGGCCGCCTTCTCGCCCACCTTCCGGTCTACGTTCTGGTCCCCGCCCGCGACCGCCACCGCGACCTTCGGCACGTGGGCCACGGTCACCGCCGCGATCATGTCTCGGTCCGCGATCCGAAGGCATGGCCTTGAACTCTTTTACCAGCTCACCTTCCTCGAGAAACCCCGAGTCCACTTTGTGTTTCAAATACTGTTCAACCCGCGAAAGAGCATCGACATCGCGTTCGCTGACCAATGAAAAGGCAATACCTTTGGCGCCCGCTCGGCCCGTCCGACCAATGCGATGCACGTAATTCTCGGGATCATCAGGAAGCTCAAAGTTCACAACCATGTCGACACCTTTGATGTCGAGACCACGAGCTGCGACATCAGTGGCAACAAGAATGTTATGGTCGCTCTCGCCTTTGAACTGCTCCATCACGCGATTGCGCTGCGACTGTGTCAACAACGAGGAAATCCCCACCGCTGGCAAGCCATTATCGTTCAAGAACTGCGTCAAGCGAGGAACATTCATTTTGAAATTCGAAAAAACGATCGTCTGTCGCGGTTTATGCAAACGCAGAAGCGATAATAAATGCGGGCCTTTTTCTTCTTGGCCCACGTGGAAAATTTTATCTTCAACGTTCTCCGCGATCGCTTGGTCGCGAGAGACATTGACCTCAACCGGATTGGCACCGAATTGGTAAGCGGTGTTCAGAACGTCCAGATTCAAAGTCGCGCTAAAAACCAAGAACTGCCGCTCTTTCGGAACGCGCTGAAGGATAAACTTCATGTCATCTTTGAAGCCCATATCGAACATCCGATCAGCTTCATCAAAAACAATCGCCCGCACCTGCTTGAGATCAATCAAATGCTCTTTGAAGAGGTCGATCAATCGGCCCGGAGTCGCGATCACGAACTCAACGCCGTTACGCAGACCTTCCTTTTGTTTGTCGTAGGCGACGCCGCCGTAAATTGAAACCGCGCGTAGCCCGGTATCACCGACAAACTTGAGAGCGTTTTCAAAAACCTGTTCAGCCAGCTCGCGAGTCGGAACCAGCACCAAGACAAATTGGTTGGGGCGCCACTCAGAGAACATGCGTTTTTCACGTTTCGCACGGTCCTCCTCGCTCAGCTGTTCGGGATTTAACCGGGCGCGAACAATACGTTCCATCAACGGCAGCAAAAAGGCCGCTGTTTTTCCGGTTCCAGTTTGCGCAAGACCCGCGACGTCACGGCCCTCGATGATGTGAGGCATGGTAGCCTCTTGGACCGGAGTTGCTTCGGTAAATCCCAGTTTTTCGATGGCAGAATTCAGTGAGGGATGAAGATCGAGTTCAGAAAATTTCAAAGTAACCTTCCACTATATAAATAAAAAAGTTGTCGCTCTTTTCGCTCCAACGGGAAATCGGTCATAGGATTCAATCGTGAAAAACCGATAAGAGAACCGTAGAGTTGATGGGGCGAACCGTTCATGCATTTCTTCTAATAATCTATGAGCAAAATTTACGAGCCTGGTTAATGAAGACCGCAGTCTCTTAACACATTAAGTCAATTATGCGCTGAAACTGTAACGGTCGAAAGGTTTTTTGTCAAAAGCGAATGCCAACCGCAGAAACCAGACTTCAGCCCGCAACCAGCGGTTGTCGCTGTCCCGCCAAGAACTGGGTCAAGACGCGAATAAAGATTTCGGGCTGGTCGCTGTGAACCCAATGTCCAGCTCCCAGAATTTCGACACCCTCAATACGCGGGTTCTCACGTAAAACCTGTTGAAATACTTCACGTGGGAAATCGCGCGAAAACTCACCGCGCACGAAAAGTGTCGGCATCGGGAGATGGCGAACAACCTCCCAATGGTCCCCCGCTCTACCTGCAGCTACACTCTCACGCACTCCGGCATCAGAAAATCGCCACCCCGCTTCCTTATTTTCGTTCTCAATAAGATTGGCGTAAAGATAGGCCGCCAAGCCTTCCTTTTGCCGTTCGTTCGCGAAAATCCTCATGAACTCCGTATCAAACCAGGCTTTAGCCTCGCGTTTACTTGAAAAGGGAACGGGAACGGTGTCGAGAAGGCGTAGGATCAGACTCGAACCACTTTCTTGCATCGTTGGGCCAATGTCCTCGATAACGAGCCGAGTCACGCGCTGAGGATGCTGAGCAGCAAACTCCAAGGCAACTCTTCCCCCCATCGAATGACCAACGAGGTAAACCTCTTGCCAACCCAGCTCGTCAAGAATGCGTAACAGATCGGCAGCATAACTACTCGGTTGATAGCCTCCCGGCGGCGCGTGAAAGGACCGACCATGACCGCGTTGATCAAAAACCAGAACCTGAAAGCGATCTTCGAAAGCTTTGGCTATACGTCGCCAGTTGGCCGCGAATCCCATCACGCCGTGAAGAAACACCAGTTTTGGTCCGCGTTCGGGACCGGTGACTACATAATGAAATTTTCCAAGTTGTGACATTCGTTAAATTCCACCTACCTCGCGGGCGCGCCCGCGGCTATACTGCGACGGCAATGGAAATTACACGTCGACCGCATTTGCATCAAGATTGGATCGATCCGCACGCTTTTGGTATCGTAAAAGCACTCCAAAAAGGCGAGTTTACCACCTATTTGGTGGGCGGCTGCGTGCGCGATCTACTTCTCGGGATTCACCCGAAGGACTTTGACATCGCCACGGCCGCGGTTCCGCAGCAAGTCAAACGCCTCATCTATATGGCCTTCATCATTGGTAAACGGTTTCGTTTGGTGCTGGTGAAACGCGACAGCCAACAGTTTGAGGTTGCGACCTTCCGCCGCGAGGTTCGTCCTGAGGACCTCACCGATCCTGGGGCACCGTCCGCCGACAATATTTTTGGTACACCTGAGGAAGATGCGCAACGACGCGACTTTACCATCAACGGATTGTTTTACGACCCGATCTCCGAGCAGTTGATTGATTACGTTGGCGGCCTACCCGACATCGACGCGCGAGTCCTGAGAATGATTGGCGATCCTGAAGCGCGCCTGTTGGAAGATCCGATTCGAATTTTACGTGGCCTGCGACTGGCTCATAAGTTGGGCTTCACCATTGAACCCACTTTACGTGCGGCGATGGAAAAACACGCCGGCGAATTGCAGAAGTCGGTTCTGCCGCGCAAACGCGAAGAATTACTTAAGATCCTACGCCTTGATGAGCCTGAGCGCGCTCTAACTGAATGCTACGACCTCGGAGTGATGAAACACTTCGTGCCAGCATTGCATGATTTGCTCGGCAATACCGAGCGGCGCGATTTGTTTTTTCAGTATTTTACTTCTCTCAGCACTGTTGTGAACGACCCCGCAGATCCCACACAGCTCTTCGGCTGGCTCGCTTTCGCCGTTTTGAAAACGGCACAAGAGGGACCGAGCGAACGCGAGACGCCGCATTCATTCGCCGACGAGATATTTCAAACCCTGATGCGGGATGAGTTCGGCATGTATAAGTTTGAACAAACCGCAGTAGTGAAAGCGATTGAACTGCTGCCGCTCCTCAAACGCAGTGAGGATTTTAAACGCCGCGGAGAACGTCGCCAATTGGCCCTGATGAAGAATGATGGCTTTCGCCTGGCTCTGCGATTGGCTGAGGCCGATCTTGAACTCAACGCCGAGCAACTGAGCTTCTGGCGAAACTCCTTCAGTAAACAGTCCGCTGAGATCTCAGAGCTCGAAGCCGATGCAAAAGAGAAGGCCAAACGCCGTCGCCGCGGTCGCCGTCGCCCCCAACGAGACGAACTGAGAAGCGAACCCCGGGACAAGCGGGACGACCATCAGAACGACGACCAGAACGACGACCGCCCGTCGACTGTCTCAAATGGAGAAGAAGGATGAAATCGGTAGCCTTTTTTGGTAAGTTTTGAGAGAACCCTGTGCACTTAAAGCGGTAAGGAAAAGAGGATTGTTATGGGTGGCATGTCGCTGTTTCATTGGATAATTATCTTGGTCATCGTGATTCTGGTCATGGGCCCTTCACGTCTTCCTAACCTCGGTAAATCGCTGGGCGAAGCGATTCGCGGATTCAAGAAAGGTCTTGATGGCGATGAAATTGATGTGACTCGTCGGGAGAATCTCAACGCAGGTAAAAAAACGCCTCAGGACGATTCACAACAGGCGCAGCAAACTCCGCCTGCCGATAAGCCGAAAAGCGATAGCTGATCGTCTAGCTCTAAATTCATGTATATGCCTCCAAAAGCTCCACTCGTGATCGCAAATTTTGCATTTGCGATCTGCCTTCAGGTAATTCTCGCGGAGATTGCCGGTGCGGTCCGACTCCCGCCTCTTCTTACAAACAATTCCGGCATCAAGACCCTGCAATTTAATCGCGATTCTAGCCAGATTTCAGAGCGACTTTCGATCGAAGTGCTCAGCGATCAAGTTATTCATTTCGAACTGGGTCATGCAGGCAGACCTGGAACGTCCAACGGCCAAGCGATTTACCTCACACCTTACGTTGACCGTGAAAATTTGCGGAAACGCTTTCAGGGCCCAACTGAATTTCGACAAACTGGAACTTCTTTTGAGACAAGCGCCCTGCTAGTTGAAGTCGATCCCGCCACCTTGTGTGTCAACATTCATGACAAAGTGAAAGCTCTGCGCCTGACGCGAATTTGTCCTGTGGATCTAAAGAGCGATTTAAAAACACTGAGTCTTACGCGTGAACGAATGACGGATGTTTATGGTCTCGGAGAAGAGTTTTTGCCGGGCCGCGTAGGCAAAGCCGATGGCAATTGGATCAATGAGGTACGCCGACCTGGCGAGGTGCACGGCAATTTCATGCAGCCCTTTCACGGCGGTTTCGTCGGCAATGCGCAGTTTCCAGTTTTCTATGCCGTCGGGTCTGCGAAGCAAAACTACGCTTTCTTTCTTGATCAGGTTTATAAACAAAACTGGGATTTTAGAGGCGATGTTTGGAATCTGGAGTCGTGGGGCGAGCAGATTCGCTTCTTTTTTATCAATGGTCGAGACCTTCCTGACTTGCGCACCACCTACATGAGTCTTGTCGGGCGTCCTTTGGTGCCACCAAAAAAAGCCTTTGGTCTTTGGGTTTCCGAGTATGGTTTCGACTCTTGGCTTGAACTTCGCGAAAAACTGCGAAGCCTCAGAGCCAACCACTTTCCGGTTGATGGTTTCGTACTCGATTTGCAGTGGTTCGGCGGCATTAATCAAACTGAGATGAGCCCGATGGGAACCTTGCGCTTTGATGAAAAGAAATTCGCCAACCCTAAAGCGATGATTCAAGAGTTGCGTGAGCGCGAAGGCCTAGGTCTCATGACGATCGAAGAGTCCTACGTCAGCCGCGGGCTCTTTGAGCACCAAGAGCTCGAAGCCAAGGGTTTACTCGCACGCGAACGGGCAGACGCCAATAAGGCTTTCTTGATTAACAATGAAATGCCGTGGTGGGGCATTGGCGGAATGATCGATTGGTCCAATCCTGAAGCCGGGCGGCTGTGGCACGATTGGAAGCGCCAACCTCTGATTGAACTCGGCATCATGGGGCATTGGACTGATCTCGGCGAGCCGGAAATGTACTGGGACAAAAGTCGCCCCGGCGCTGTACCCTACTACTACGGCTTTCCGGAGCTTGGTAAGAATCGCGAGGCCGATGTTCACAATGTTTACTCATTCCTTTGGAATGAAAGCATCGTGAAGGGTTACGCCAGACATGGGATCAAACAACGTCCGTGGATTTTGTCGCGCTCCGGAGGGCCCGGGATTCAACGTTTTGGAACCGCGATGTGGTCCGGAGATATCGGCTCTAATTTAGGCAGCCTGGCGACACACTTGAATGCGCAAATGCACATGTCGCTTTCTGGAGTTGATTACTTCGGGTCGGACATCGGTGGCTTTTATCGGGGCGCTATCAACAAGGATCCCGGTACCGATTTAAACGAAATGTACACGCAGTGGTTCGCCAACGGAGCGGCGTTTGATGTGCCCGTTCGTCCACACACTGAGAACGTGCAAAACACCCGCGAAACAGCACCGGATCGCATCGGCGACCTCAAGAGCAATCTTGCGAACATCCGCCTGCGCTACGAATTGAGCCTTTATTACTACTCGCTCGCGCATCGGGCCTACTTATATGGCGAACCCGTGATTCCACCATTGGTGTACTACTATCAAGATGCACCTTCGGATCGCAGCGACTTTAACGTGCGGACGCTCGGACATGAGAAACTGATCGGGCGCGACTTGCTTTTCGCCGTGGTCGCTAAACCGGGTGAGCGGCAGCGCGATATTTACCTACCGCCGGGCGAGTGGATCGACTACCGCACCAACCGACGTTACCCGAGTTCAGGAACTTCAATACGCAACTATCCTGAATACATTGACGGCGTCTTTCGTTTGCCGGTATTCGCGCGAGCGGGCGCGATTATTCCAAAAATCTTTGTCGATGAAAAAACCATGAATATCGAGGGTCTTCGCACCGACGGTTCAGTACGCAATGAACTGATCGCCCGTGTGTTCACAGGCAAAGACGGCGCCAAGTACGAATTCACTCTCTTTGAAGATGATGGACGAACAAGCGAATATCAATCCGGCCAAGTCGCCACAACAGTGTTAGAACAAAATAAGGACCACAGGCGAGTTGTTGTTCGTATCGGCAGAGCACGTGGCTCTTACAAAGGGGCGCCCTCGAGTCGGCAAAATGTGATTGAACTGGTAGCGCCGGCAGACGAGGTGAGGCCTAACCAGATCACTGTTCGTTTAAATGGAACGTCGCTCATGCGACATTTGTCACGACGCTCGCTGGAGGCGGCGACCAGCGGCTGGTTCCTGGAACCCGACGGCAACGTGATTATTGCCAAGACTGATGCACTCAGTGTTTACGAAAACAAGGACTTTGAATTTCTTTTCTGACGATTATTGCAACGCGGGCTCTTGACCTTCGCTTGTTTGCGCAGCCGGCGCTGGCGCCTTCAGCGTGTTTGAGGTGGCCCCACCGACTTGCACACCGAGCGAAATCTTATAGGTGTCTTTTTTCATTCCTTCGCCCAAAGTGACCTCCTTGGCATCGAGGTAGACTTTCAAGACGTCGCGCTCAGACTTACCAAAACGAAAAAACGGTTTGTTGTTGAGATCGATACAAGCTTCGAAGATGGGCATGCGTTGAATAGGTTCCTCACCGCTGAGGCTGGCAAACATCTGAAGATTTTCATGGACATGTACTTCAGCGCCATTTTCATCAGTATGGAGGTCTGAACTTCCACCCCGCCAAATATGGCGACCAAACGGATCATAAATTTGAAAGGCTTCTCGCAAACGTTCGTCGCGCAGGAGCTCAGCCTTGTTTTTGGCACAAGGAGCCGTCGCCGACTTGTAGCTCATATCATCCTGCAGCGCTTGCGCTTGCAGTGTGGCAACCACCGGTAAGATGGCGAGGACTCTTATGAGAGTCGCTCGTACCGATTTTAAAACATCCATGATCTCCATCTCAAATTCCCTTCGGTTTGCCCCATAGATTCGCCGAACTCTATGGGCACCTAAACAATTAAGAGTAAGAGGGAGCAAAATCAGTGCTTGCTGTGAGCGCCCAAGGAGCTTCTAGCCAGGGTATGGCCAAAAGACGCTCGCTGGCTGTCAAAAAAATTGACAGTTGGCGGGTTCTGTCTGGAATTCGCGGAATGCACATTGAGAGAGTATTCTGGTCCTAGGGCAGACCGTGACAACACGCAACGGGGGCGTACCGGTTTTCTAGTATTTCGGGAAGGAGAGCGGCATAAACAAAAAACATATTGATATCGACCTGGACAAAGTTCGCCGAGGCGAGAGTACGTTTCATTCAAGCCGGCGAGAAGGGGCTCTATTCACTCCACGATTGCTTAAGCCAGCGTGCAGCTATCAAGATATTGGGTTTAAAGAAGATGGAGCAACACCCTCAAGCACATCATCAAAGGATGTGCTCAAAATGATCGTGATGGAGATCTTCGCTCAGAGAGCCATTTCCACAAGCTCTCCACGATTTTGAGAATGACCCCGTACTCGGCGGTCTGTGCGTTTGGTGTGGTCGGCGCCCTTGTAGCAAGAACCCAGACGCCTCGAGCACTGCCTCTGAAAGCCGACGTGACCAGTCGCGCCGAATAACAGTCCGGATCAACCGCCCCGATTAACCACCACTGACAAGTTCTTCAGCGGCATTGGCAATCGCCACCGAATCGAGTTGGTGTTTTTTATAGAGATCCAACGCCGAATAAGCACTTTGCCCAAAGTGATTTCCGACACCCAACGATTTCACGCGGAAGTGTTCGCCCTTCAGACAAAGAGCATGCGTAAGCATAGCGCCCATGCCCGCGGTCAATCGATGCTCTTCAACCGTCACCAAGCGGCCGCCCGTATGAGCGAGGGCTCCGGTGACCGTCGGAAGGTCAGGATGATTGACGGCCGAGGCATGAATCACCACGGTGCCAATACCTTTGACGCGCAAGAGATCCGCAGCCTTGAGTGCTTCCGGGATCAACGAACCGCCAGCAACCACCGTGACCGCTTTCATTGCGAATTCACCGCTCGAATCGAACACGATCTGGTCACAACCAAGAGCGTAGGTAGTACCCTCTTGGATTAAACGTTGCGGAAAGTTCTCGCGGCCTAAGAAAAACAGGCGAGTCGGTGGCACCCGACCCGCACGGCGATCAGCCGCAAACGATTCGATCGCTTCAGTGATTAAAGCCTCGGCTT
The DNA here is from genome assembly GCA_005793615.1 of Bdellovibrionales bacterium. Classification (GTDB taxonomy): domain Bacteria; phylum Bdellovibrionota; class Bdellovibrionia; order Bdellovibrionales; family JAMPXM01; genus SXRI01. The sequence continues at coordinate 1,175 of SXRI01000170.1, read as the reverse complement.
CGCTACTGGTCGCAAGCGAATAAATTTCGACGTGCGGAATCGCCGCGACTTGAGCGTAAAAACTCAAAGCTTGGTGTGAGGCTCCGTCAGCAGCATCTTGAAACCCGGTGTGCGAGAAAATTCCGATCACCGGGCCGTTAGAGAGGCTCGCCATCATGATCGGAAGCGCCCCCTTGGTAACACCAAACTGCGAGAAGGTATCGACGATCGGAATAAACCCCGAGAGACTCAAGCCCACCGCCATCGAAATCATATTCGCTTCCGCCACACCGATGTCGAGCGTGCATTCGGGAAAAGCTTTTTGAAAGTCCGCGACTCCTGTCGAGCCCTGCAAATCAGCCGAAACTGAAACCACCGGCAAACCCTTGGTGCGGCATTTGATCAAGGCCGCAGCCACACCGGTTTGAATTTTCTCATTCGGAGTTTTCTTCAACAACGCCGCGCCCGGAGGCAGTTGCCCGGCATCCACTTTTGGCTGCGCGGCCTTTTTCGCCTCCCAATCCTTGAGCTCATCCGCCCAGGTGAGAAACTCACCAGGAACCGTAGCACCTTCGTAAATTTCCGCCAAAAACGCCGGCATCTCACTCGCATTCTTCAAAGGGAAGCCATGTGCTCCCGTCGAAGAAGCTTCCGTCTTTTTACTGCCTCGCCCCTTAATGGTACGGGCATGGATCACCACCGGCTGAGAGGGATCAAGAGTCACATGTGAAATCGCTTCTTCGATCGTCGACAGACAACCCTGAAGATTATGACCGTCTTCGAGGCGCATATATTTCCAGCCCAACTTCTCAAGCCCCTGAAAAGTCGGCTCCATTGAAAACGCATCGGCCTCGATTCGTCCGGAAAGCTTGGTGCGGTTATCGCTGATAATCAAAACAAAGGGCGCAAGCTTTCCCTTTTTCGCCAATCCCGGAATGGCCGCGAGCGACTCTTTGGCCTCGCCTTCCATCGCTCCACCATCGGAGAGCGCACAAATGGTAACGCGCTTCTTGCCACGAAGAGCATCACCAGCCGCCAGGCCCTGCGCCTGCGGAACCCCCGAACCCAATGGACCATTGGAAACCAAAACGCCCTGCGGGAAGAGGTGCGCCTCACCGTGACCCGAAAGCGGACTCACGACCGAGCGAAATTTCTTGAGCTCACCTATGTTGAGATCAGCAAATCCGTAGTTAGCT
>SXRI01000169.1 GCA_005793615.1 Bdellovibrionales bacterium | reverse complement strand
GTAACGCCTCTGGCGTTACGGCGGTCGCAGCGAGTGCTCCCTTATACGTTTGTAACGCCGCTGGCGTTACGGCGGTCGCAGCAGGTGCTCCCTTATACGTTTGTAACGCCTCTGGCGTTACGGCGGTCGCAGCGAGTGCTTGCGCTTTTACGTTTGTAACGCGTTCCCTGTGCCGTTACTCGTTGACGGTGTTTGAGTCTCGCTCACTTCTTTATTGGTGGTAGATTGAGCGGTATCGGTGTGTTTGCCGAGTTTGAGAAGTAGCAGCAGGCCAGGTACTGCGCAGAGTGTGCAAAAGATAAAGAACCCATTCCAACCCATCGTTTCAGCGAGCCAGCCACTGGGTGCAGCGATGATCACTCGGGGTACACCCATCAAACTAGCGAGCAAGGCGTATTGAGTGGCGGTGAACCGGGTATTCGTTAAGCTTGCCATGAACGTGGTGTACGCGGCGGTACCCATTCCCGAGGCAAGATTTTCGCAACCGATCACAATTGCCAGAGCGACGGTGCTAAAGGAGTCTTCAGCACCGGGAGGAACCACTAAATTCAGCCAAGCGAAACCGAGTGTCGTCGCTGCCTGAAAAATGCCGAAAATCCATAACGAGCTTCGCATTCCCAGAAACGCCATGGCGGTGCCGCCAATCAAACCACCGGCGATCGTCGCCCAAATTCCGAAGACCTTGGAAATCGCGCCGATGGCGGTATTACTAAATCCGAGTTGTTTATAAAAGGGAATGGTGATCGCCGAGGCCATGTTGTCGCCGACTTTGTAGAGCAATATGAAAGCCAAAACCCAAAGCACGCCGCTCTTTTGGAAAAAGTCTGCGAAGGGATCTATGAGGGTTTCACGTAGAGTTCTTGGTGGTGGATGATCAATGGTCGGCTCGGGACACAGAAAAGTGACCACCAGGCCCAGTGACATTACGACCGCCATGATCTGGTAAACCTGTGACCAAGGCATTTGATCGGCTAGGATCAGGGCGCCGGCGCCTGCGGCGAGCATGCCGATACGATATCCCGTGATATAGAGAGAGTTGCCGAAGCCAAAGCTCTCCATCGACATAATTTCTCGTCGATAGGCGTCGATCGCAATGTCCTGGGTTGCTGAGAGTGTCGCGATAAGAAATGAGAAAATCCAAATCCCGGTCAGGCTAACAGTAGGATCACAAAGAGAAATTCCCACAAGGCTCAAAATTAAACCAATTTGAGTTATCGCCATCCAGCCGCGGCGCCGTCCAAGAAAGGGTGGAATCAGACGATCAAGAGCTGGCGCCCAGAGAAACTTCACCGTGTAGGGAAGGCCGATCAACGTCATCAAACCAATTTGCGTAAGGTTTACCTTCGCCTCGGACAGCCATGCTTGCAAAGTAGTGAGTGTCAGCAGCAGGGGTAAGCCTGAGGCAAAACCCATCGCGAAGACGATCGCCATTTTTTTGTCGGTGAAGAGTCGGATGAGCTTCAATTTGAACGATATTGATTGCGCCATAGATTAAGCATACTGACCTCGGACGATCCCGAGAATAGAAAAGTCAAAGTGCTCGACGAATTCGCCAAAGTGGTGCTATTTCAGCCTGCCGATCAACGAAGCTAGTGCCGTTTCGACCTTGAGAATGCGCTCAAAGGTATGTACCGCTTGGAACCCAATCTCCTTTAATTTCTGGACCTCGTAATCAATGAAGCCTCCTTCGGGGCCGATGGCCAACGAGGTCTCACCCTGAAGACTGAACGGGCAAGGAGTGGGTGCCGACGGATGAGCGAGTACAGCAGTGGTGCCGGCGATCAGAGCTGGCAGCTCGTCTTCGACAAATGGCTTGAAGAGTCGTTTCATATGAACCGTGGGTAGAACGGTGTCGCGTGCCTGTTCGAGCCCGAGAAGACATGCTCTATTTATCTCCGCAGGTGCCAGCTGGGCACAGCTCCAGTACATTTTCTCCACACGGTAGGAGTTCATGAGATAGATCTGTTTCACGCCGAGCGAGGTCGCCGTTTGCAGGCAACGTGCGAGGTATTTCGGTCGGGGCAGAGCCAGAAATAGTTTTAAGTCGAGGGGCTTGGGGGGCTCTCGCTCAAGTGTCACCGCTAAACTCACCGAGGTTTCATTGATTTCTTCAACCGTGCCGTAACCGATCTTTCCGCCGATGAGGCCCACAAGCAGGACCTCGCCCGCATCGGCACGATGGACTGTACGGATGTGCTCTGCCCGTCGGTCGTTCAGGCGAACCTGCGAAGCTGAAATGAAGTCGTTATCCGTCAGTAAAATAAGGTTCATGCGCGCAAATCGAGTCAGTTATTCGAAAATCAACGGTAAGGTAACATAAGAGTTCGCGCGTGCCCGTGGAAGCTTTGCGCGTTTGAGAAAGTCACTGACGTGTTTAACCAAAGCGTGTTCGATACGCACGTCGCCACCGGGGTGTCTCAGCGCATTTGAGAGCACCGTGCTCTTCCCGACTGCGCCGGAGGCGCTGACCGGAAAACGAAGCGACATCATGCCATTGATTTCTAGGCCCTCGTTAATAAGCTCGTTAAGTGAACCACTGAGGTCTTCGATGAGGTTTTGCACCGCACGCGTGGCAAGTGGACCTTCGACAAAAGGGCGAGGCTGGACGAACCAACCGTGAATCACTAGGCGCGCATCCATGACGTCGTGAACGCCGCGTACCTCTTTTACTCCGTGTGGAATACGTGGGTCAAAAACGGTCAAGCGATTAAACAGTGCCGGTAACTCTTGAACAATATCTTCGCGATCGAGGCCGAGCCCAGTGCCGCTGCGTTGATTTTGCCAATAGGTGAGTATTTCGTCGCGTAAAAGAAAGGTCTCGCCCCCGGTGAATTTCCGATTCTTCCACGGAGTCAGCGAATACACGAAAGCCCATGGGCCATGTGGTAAATCGCCGTGTAAGTCCTGGTGACAACCTTCGACATAACAGCTCATCCACGGCGGCGAAATATCATGGCAGCCGAGGTGCCGCCGCCCCCACCAAACCAGATGGTTATGGAAATCTTCGTAGATTTTCTTCGAAAAAAAATGGTAGGCCGGAGTTCGAAGTACCGTGTACTTTTCGGGCACATGCCAGTAGTCCCAAATAAAGCGTTCATGATTGGCGCCGCGCGGATCATCAAAACGTTTTTCGAAAAGTGAACGGAGCTTTTTCGCATCACGATAGAAGTTATCAGTGGTGATGACCGTCTTACGCATTTTCTTTGTTCCCTTTACGAATATGCCATTGAACATCGAAGCAAGTTTGACCTCTTAAGAGGTATTTCTTTTCAAAGTGAGTTCTTGCTTGGTGTGCGGGCGTGGTGCTGGCGTTAATTTCTTTTATCAGCGGTGAATCACGTTTCCAAAACCGCTCCGCCCACTCGCAAGCTTCGTCAATATACCAGCGTTCATTGCTAGCGAGAGCCAGCACACCACCGGGTTTAATAGCCTTGAGGAGGTGATGCATGAACGGGCTGCGCAGCCAGCGTCGATTCGGCGCTTTGGGTTCGGGATTCGGGTAAAGCAGGAAGCAGAGTTCGATGCTGTTGGCTTGGAGATGGTTAGCGATCCAGCGAATTGCATCAGCATGAACCGGAAAAAGGTTCGATAGTTCCGGGTGAGCTAGCAAACGAGAACGAAAGCGTTCGAATTTAGCGCGGGTGTGTTCAATCGCGATCAAACGTCGTTCGGGGTTCTCGCGAGCGTACCTGATCGGATGCCAGCCAACGCCACAGCCAATTTCGAGATCGAGCGCAGCGTTCGATGACTTCAACCACGCCTCGGCCTCAGCGATTGGCGGTGAGGCCACGCGCGTGAGGTCAAATTGTCTGACGAGATAGGGATTGGTAGTTAACACAATGAGCGTAGTAAAATCACAACGCTTTCGTTTCGTCACGAAAATGTAGTCAAGACAGAGGGTCAAGACTGAGGTTCGTCAGTGTCGAACTCTTTGACACTGTAATTCTTAGACAGCGTAGCCGCAAGTCGCGTCCAAAAGCGTAGTCCACAGGAATTAGCGCCAAAGTCGTGTTGTCTACTCAAATTTAACAGCAGGAGAACCTCGAGCTCGGTATGAGAACTGATCCTGGATTTGCTCATACCCTATTGAGGTGGTATGGCGCGCGTCCTCTTACTCTCCCTAGTGGGACTTATCCTGAGTTATTCATTTTCGTCGCTGGCCTCGCCGCGTTCTCAGACGACTTTCGCTGAAACATTGGAGCACAAACGAACGGTACTTCAGCGTGAAGGATTTCAGCGTTGGCACTGGCAGAAATCGAAATGTCTTGATTGTGATCTGGTAATGGTCACGAGTACAATTTGCTTGCGCAAATGGCGGTTGGAATACTCGGACGTGAATCGCGTTTTTATGAAAGTCCGAGGTATCGCTTTAAAGAGGCCTTTCCCTGGGCGGTACATGTGATGAAAATCATGAGGGCAGCGGCGACAGGTGCCGCGGTTGATTTGAACAGTCGCGGGCCGACCCAGATCAAAATCGTTCCCAAACGAATTGCAAGTCAGTATGGCGTGACGGTCGACAACCTCCATAAACCGGAGAACGCCGCGCTTGCGACCATGGGGTATTTGATTGAAGCACTTACTGAGCTTAAGAGCCGTGTCAAACACCAGCATCTTGACTACATTAATGAAAGTAATTACGTCGATTACTTGCCATACATCTACTTCGGATCGACACGCCGTCTCATCAATGGCGACGCCCATCCTCAGTCGAACCTCTATGTGTCTGAGATGAAGAAATTCATGACCTGGATCGAGCTCTACGAGCGGGCTCCTATATCGGGGAAAGCAAACTATCGAGGCGCGCCTCGTTTACTCTAGTTGGCTAAACCGGCGTAAATGATGCTGCCATCTTTGATCATATTCGCAACCGCTTTATGCCAACTCATTGATACGGCCAAGCAGCCGGCACTGCGTCCGGGTTTGATATCGGAATCGTAAACATATTTAGCACCATGAACAACGACCGCCCGTTCACGTGCCCTAGAGTTCGTCGACGACAACCCATCGAGGCGTACCGAAAGGCCATGCTTACCTTTATAAGGCTCAGCAGCGCGGTAAAAACCGAGTGACGAAGCTTTTGAGTTCACACGGTTACTAAATCGGGTCGGAACACCTTTGTTCTTCGGGTCCGAGCCAGAGCCATGTGCCACATGTAATTTAGTGACCTTGCCTGAGCGCATATCAACGATGAACATGCGAGTCTTCGCCGAGAACCAACTGAACGCAACAATCGTGAGGTAATCTTTGTTGTCGATGTGGGCGGCATTTTTTTTGTAGAACGCAAGAGCTTGTTCGAGCAGACCATCTGGAACGTCGCGGCTAGTACTCCGACAAGAAAGTTTCTAGCCGTTTTTTAGAGCCCGCTTCTTCGCGGGTTTGACTCTTTGCAGTAGCAACATGTTTTTGTTCTCGATTATCCATTCAAATTCCTCGCCTTTTTCGATCTCGAAACTCTGTG
>SXRI01000168.1 GCA_005793615.1 Bdellovibrionales bacterium | reverse complement strand
GTCACCACCGCTTACTCGCTTAAGGTGTTCGTGGTCGAACAAGCAGGTCCAAGGCTCATCGGAGAAAAAATCATTGCGCGTGAGGGCCTGACGGCCAAAACCGATGGCACCTACACCATTGGTCTTGCGCAAGATCTCGGGATTGCTGAGGCGGAACTTGAAAAGCTTGTTAAGGGTGTGGTCCTGAAAGTGGATCTCGAAGCCCGACGAACCGGCTCACGCTTGAAACCGAATCCTGTCAGTATCAGTAAATCGACAAAATTGAAGCTCAAGTAAGTTCTTACGTGAGTAGAAAAGCCACCGCCAAAACCGGCGGTGGCATCCTTGCAAAGAGGACCACTATTTCTTGGCAACCTGCTCAACGGCTTCGACATTGATCTCGATCGAGACCTCATCACTTATCGCTACCCCGCCAGCTTCAAGAACCTTATTGTATTTGAGGTTCCAGTCGCTGCGTTTGATTTTGGCCTTGGCATCGAAGCCAACACGGTTACCAGAATCTTTGTCTTTGGTTTCGCCGATGTACTCGACATTGAACTTCACCGGCTTGGTCACACAGTGCATGGTTAAATCACCTGTCCACTCATAGGTCTTGTCACCGGTCTTTTTCACCTTCGAGTTACTGACTTTGACCTCAGGGCATTTACCGGCATCAAAAAAGTCGGGATTACGCAGGTGATCGTCACGTTTAGCGTTATCGGTGTCAATGGAGGCAGTCTTAGCCACGAAGTCCTTTGCGCTAAGCTCACCAGTTTTGGGATCGAAGGTGAACTCGCCGCCGAAATCATTGAACTTGCCTCGGACGGTGCTGACCATCAAATGACGAAGAGAAAAGCCGACACTCGAATGCGCGGCATCCACTTTATATTGCGCAGCCAAAACTGGTGACGTCACCATCAATGCCGAAACACTTATTGCAGCCAAACATAGTGGTTTTAAAACAATCATTGCTCATGCTCCATTCTGTCCTAGACCTTTCGGCCTGGGGTTGATTCCAATCCATTGCACCTGAGGGCCGATCATTCGACAATCAAAAAGGTCGCATCGTTACGATAAGGTAAAACTATCTTGGCTAGATGAAAACCAATTGATGAGGCGCTTATGCACACCTTTATTTTGATTGCAAAAAACGTCGCTCTCGAATTTTGGTTCTTCTTTGGCGTGTTGGTCACTGGCGGCGCCCTGCTCACCTTCCTGGCGCGCTGGACCAATAATGCATGTGGGCAGTTTATTTTTCCCCGCGTCGGCTTCTACCTCTTAGGATTCATCGGCATTCCGATTCACGAGTTTTCGCATGCGTTCTTCTGCAGAGTTTTTTTCCACAAAATCCAAAAGATAAAATGGTTTGACCCAAAAGGCCGAGGCGGTTCCCATGGCGCGGTCACGCACCAATTTCACACCTGGAACCTTTATCATCGGATCGGGCAATTTTTCATTGGCCTTGGGCCCACCATTCTCGGCCCGCTGATTCTGGGCGCCTTGTTTTATTTTCTGTTGCCCGCAGGACGCAGCCTTTTCCTAACACCCATTGCCGACATCAGCGAAACCATTCCCGTCGGAATCGGTTTTGCGAAGGTTGTCTTCAACTCTGCCAATCTGACATCGCCTCGATTCTATATCTTTCTTTATTTAACAATCTGCATCTCATCGCAAATCGAACTCTCTCCAGACGACATCAAACAAGTCGCAACCGGCGTTCTGCCTATTTTATTGGTGTTACTTGTTGCCAACACTGCGTCTTGGGCCCTGTGGGGATTCAACGGCGGCTGGCATCAACGCGCACTCACCATGAGCACGCATTTTGCCGCCTTGATGACTTGCCTGTTTACTTTTGCCACGGTGCTATCTGTCGTTACTCTTATCGCGGTAACGAGTGTTTTTGGCCTGATCAACGTCTTCAGTGGGCATCGCGGGATCAATCCGTTTTTGCAAAAAACCGGCAGCGCTGCGGAAGACTAACAAATTCTCGACCAAGCTCTCTATCGCGCTCTCTATCGCGCTCTCTACGGCCCAAGAAAGCGCCCGATCCGTTGCGCCAACTCAGGCCGATCAGAAAGAAAGCTGTGATCATTCGCGACCAACTCAAATGAAGGAGGTCGAGGGAAAAGTGCTTTCTTTTGGATCGCGATTTCCGCCGGTGTCAGTTGATCAACCTGCGCCTGCAAAAACAAGGTCTCGGTGTGCGGTGACAACTGAGCGAGAAGTTGATCCGTCACATGGCGCTTACCGATATCACAAAAATCTCTTACCAACGCACGCATATCGCCCAAGGCCAATTGTAGGTTCTCCTTTTGAATTTCAGAGAACCCATAAAAAACACGCTCTTCATCGGCAAAATGCAAGAGCGGTGAAAGCAAAACCATTTTTCGAACGCGATCGCCGTAGCGACTCGCCATTAACAAGGACAAAAAACCACCCCAACTATGACCGACCAAATCAATATGTTTTACCGAGCCAGAGAAAATTCGCTCGAAATAATCACCGACATCATTGAGGCAGCCACTGAAAGTGAACTGCCCTGTTGCACAACCCAAACCCGAATAGAGCAATAGGTCGGCTGGACGGCCGGTCGAGGCCACGACTCCCTCTGCAATTTCCCGATTCTGTTTCGATCTGGTCGACGGAAATCCGTGCAAAAAAACGATCAGTCTTTTTTCGTTATCTCCTTGACCTTGATAATGCACGATCTCCATCGCTCTCCTTTAACGCTCAAAACCCAGCAGCCAATCGCGCTCCCAGTTTTCCGGCGGCTCTGCCACAAGATCCATCTCGACAGCTGTCAAAGGGTGTCGAAACATGAGCCGATAGGCATGTAGCGCCAAACCGCTCTGCGCACCTAAAGTCTGACCATAAAGTCTATCGCCCAAGACCGGATGGCCCTGACTCGCACAGTGCACACGGATCTGATGAGTGCGACCGGTTTTCGGCATCACTTCAAGCCACGTTTTCTCCGGACAGGTACCGAGTACGCGAAAGGTGGTCAGCGCACGACGCGCTCCAGGTGCCTCATCAACACGCATCCGCTGCTTTCGGGGATCATTTGGATCACGCTCAAGATAGGATTCTATTTTATTCACGCGTTTCGGCCACAATCCTTCGACCACGGCCCAATAGGTCTTGCGAATTTTCTTCTGCTCAAAAGCTCTCGAAAGCGCCCCGGCGACGTCTCTACGTTTCGCAAAGAGCACAATTCCAGTAGTATCACGGTCGAGGCGATGCATAAGTACGAGCCTACGCCCCTGAGACTCCTCAACCAAAGTCTCAAGCGTCGGCTCACCTTCTTGTCCATGGACCTTAAGACCTGCTGGCTTCATCACAGCCAGAATACAGTCATCTTCAAAAATCGTCTTTAGATTTGCTGGCCCTACCGAATTCATCAAGCTCGTTGTCTCAATCGCACTCTTAGGTACCG
>SXRI01000167.1 GCA_005793615.1 Bdellovibrionales bacterium | reverse complement strand
TCTAAGGCAGAGTCTAGAAGGTGGCAAGTTCGATGAGATTCGCCGCTTGGCACATACCTGGAAGGGTATTTGTAGACCCTATGGGTTTCTCCATTTAGAGCAGTTGAGTCGCGAACTGGAGTGCGCCGCCATAAACGAAGACACCATCCAGGTGAATAGGGTGCTTGATCGAATTGAGAAGTTTCTAAAAAATGTACAGATTGTTTTGGAAAAGGCTTGAGAGGAAAGACGCCGCTTAATGAGCGACGCCTGATGAGTTTTTTATGACTTGGCCTATACGCTTACAGTGATTCCTTACATGAGGTGACTGAGGTGAGGTGGACGTTCATGAAAACCGGGCAGTCGTTTAACGCGCATGCCATCATTGGTACCGGCAAGTCCCAACCCGAGCCCTCAATATCAAGTCCGCGATTTTTCGCTGCTCCCGAGGTCATCAGTCGTTGCGCGAGATTGAGGCAAGTCGCGTTTGCCGGTACGTCATCAAGCTGAATATTGATCGAAGCGAGAAGTTTGGTACCGTCGAAGTTGCCTTTACCCGAGATGCTTGCGAGCGGCAGGAAGTAGGGAAGACCGGCAGCGGCAGGCTCAGGATTTGTTTGTGTGGATGCGAAAGCGCGAGCGACTGCGGTGATTTCCGATAGATGAATTTTGTAGCGGTTCAAACTCGGGGGCGGCTCCGGTGTCGGAAGCGGCTTGGGTGGAGGAGTGACTGCGGGTCCACCTTCGGTGCACGATTCAATTTCGTTTAAGACGACGCCGACATCCAAGTCGATAAAGATCGGCTGAGCGACTCCTTGTTCGGAAACTTCTTTTGCCTCGTATACCAATTGACCGATCGACGTCGCGTTAGGTGAAACTGTACCGCTGCCCGGAGAACCGTCGGCAACCCCTGGCGGACCTTGAATCGGGCTTGCGGGTGAGCCCGGTGAACCCGGCGAGGTGCCGCCATCGGCTCCAGTGGCTACCGGAATTAGATTCACTTTTCCTTTGATGTCGAATTGCAGCGCTTTGATCAGGGCGTTTTGTGCCTTAGCTAAGCAGGCTTGTCCATTGGCAATCGTCGGGTTGAATGCGACCACGAGATTGAGGTTGCGGGCTGCGGGGCCACCGTCCCGAGCACTCACCAATGAACCGGGCCCTGAGATTGAAGCATAGAGAGTCTGTGTGTTCGGCGGATCACACTCAGCGTTGCTCGGGCAGCCGATCATCGTCGAGATACTCGAAACCTGTAGATTGTCGATTCGATCAAAATGCACCGTTACCGAATCATTCGATACGGCAATTTCATTGAGTGATTTGAGAGTATGTGCGCCACTGAGGGTTCCGTCGGCGCCAAATTTATTGGTCCCGCATGCTGCGAGCAGCGTTGGAAGCGCGCAGGCTAAGATAATTCGTGAGTAATTCATTAGCTATTCTCCTTATGTGGTTGCCACGTTCTTGATTCCCGCATTCTAGCTAATACAAGGTTTATGCCGCTTCAGCTGCAATGAAGCCCCACTTCAGTGTCTACTTTCTTTACAGTGGAAGTGATGAAAGTGACAGCGGGCCGCGCACTGCCAGAATACAGAGGTGTCGCTTGTCTCAGGCATAATCCTCAAGAATTTCAACCAGGATCGTCCCAATTTGAGACGCGCGATCGGTTTCGGTTAGAAAAGACCGAGGAAGCAGAATACAGTAGAGATATGAATGTGAGTGCCCGCAAACTCAAACGTCCGGATATCTTTAGTGCGCAGGATTACCGCGAGTATTTGCGTGAGTTCTATCAGTTTGAAAAACAAAACGACGTAGAGTTTTCTTATCGGGTATTTTCGGCGCGTGCCGGTTTCAAATCACCGAACTTTCTCAAGCTTGTTATAGAAGGACAGCGCAATCTCACCGTTAAGAGTATTCGTGGCATTGTCACGGCTTTGGATCTCGGGCAAGAAGAGGCGCAGTTTTTTAAAAACCTGGTTTTAGTAAATCAAGCTAAGACCTCGACCGAGAAAAATCAGCAGATCCGCGAACTCTATAAATCAAAGGTCTTTCGCGAACTCTATCCGTTGAAGCAAGCTGAGCTAGAGTTCTATCAAAATTGGTACTGTGTTCCGATTCGCGAAATGATCGCAAGTCCCGCCTTTCGCGAGGATCCGGCGTGGATTGCCAAAAACCTGCGCGGTGCCATTACCGCAGAGGAAGCAAAAGGGGCGCTCAAGACGCTCGAAGTGCTCGGACTTGTAGTGCGAGATGAAAATGGACGCCTCCGGCAAAATCAGAAGAACCTCACGACCGGCAACGAAGTACACTCGGTTGCGGTCGCGGATTTTCACCGGCAAATGCTGGGTTTGGCGGCGAACTCGATCGATCAGGTGAAGCGCTACCAACGCGACATTTCGAGCTCAACGGTCTTGATTTCTGAGAGCACTTTTCATCATCTTAAAGAACTCATTCAGAATTTTCGAAAGACTCTTCTAGCCGAGGCTGAGAGTGGTGTGTCAAAAAAAGATCACGCAGTCTATCAAATTGGATTGCAGCTTTTTCCTCTGACGGATTTCATCCACGTTGAACCGGATTCAGAGGGTGGGGAGCCTGGGGTATGCGAGGGATTATGCAAAAAAGTTTCGTAGCAGTCTTACTGGCGCTTCTGCTTCTACTGCCCTTTCAAAACTGTGGTGTACGTCTTGGGGCGCTCACTGGTACGGAAACCGGCAATGCCATGGCGCCTCGGGATTCTGGCAATCAACCCATTCTCTCGCGGACCATTGCCGCCTCGAATCTGGTCAGCAGGATGTGTGATACTCAGGTTGCCTGTGATCCCTCGATTAGCAAAGATTCGTGCGTAGAAAGGCTTGCGGCAGTCGAGGGGCTGCCACAGAAATTTGGCATCGATGCGGGTACTGGTATCACGACCATGCAGGAACTAGCGACTGCTGAAGAACAGGGAATCTATTTGCCTTCAGCCAACGCTACTTCGGCCTGTGAATCCGAACTCAAGGCGATGACATGTTCTGTAGCCGTACCTATGTCGAGTGCAGCTCCTGGAGCGGCTTTGGGTAGCGCCGTCGGTGCCGCTCTGGCGACCTCGCCTTCGTGCGAAACTGTTTATTAAGTGCTAAACTCATGACCAGACCAAGGCCCAGTTTTGCTCTGTATTGGCTGTATCTGGGTAAAGTAAGTAATAATTGAGTGGATGACTCACACCACGCCGAGATTTATACATATGAAAACTTGGGGCCCTGTGTACTTGATCGCGGGACTCATCACGGTTGGCGCATCAAGCCTGACGTTTGCGGCCAAGAAATCTAACAAGGTCAAAAAAACAGAAGCCGTTTCAGCAGTGGCTGCAGTGCCCTCGAACGCTCCGAAAATTTTGATTGGCTCGACGATGGCATTGACAGGCGCGCACTCGGCCGACGCTCTAGCGTACCGCGATGGAAGTAAAATCTACTTTGACCGCATTAACAACGACGGCGGAATAGCGGGGCAACACATCGAGAATATCGTTTACGATGATGGGTATGATCCCAAGACAGCGCTGGAAAATGTAAAAAAACTCGTCAATGAGGACAAGGTCTTCAGTCTTTTCCAAGTGTACGGTGATCGCGACATGCGCGCCATTATGCCTTTTTGCGAAAATAATAGGGTGCCGATCATCGCACCGATCAGCGGTTCACTTTTCCTGCGGAATCCCGTCCAATCCAATATCTTCGTGGTTCGCACCAGTGATATGAGTGAAACCGCGGAGATGGTGAAATATCTGGTGGATGTTCGCCGTATCCGCGAGATAAGTCTCTTTGCCGAAGATAACGCCTATGGAATAGCCGGAAAATCAGCACTGCAATTCGCCCTAAATAAATACAAGGTCAAGCGCGCCAGCGAGGGTGTGATCAGGCAAGATCTCGCAGAGATCGACAAAGCCATTGATGATATTCAGGCAGGTAACCCCAAGGCGGTCATTTTGTGGTCCGACGACAAGGCCGCGGTGGCCTTCATTAAGCGTTCGCTTGAGCGCAAGTTCAAACCTTACTTTCTTGTTTCATCTTTTGTTACGACCGAGGAATTTCTACGTGAAACTGCGAAACTGGAGGCGGACATTTTTGCTTCGCAGCCAGTGCCGTATATAATTTCTCAGGACAGTCAGTTCACACAAGGGTACCTCAAAGACTCCAAGGCAGCCGGTAAAAGTCCGTCGACGGCCGGCTTTGAGGGTTATTTGAACGCGGCGGTTTTGGTGGAAGGCTTGCGCAGGATCGGCGGCAAGCCTGATCGTGCGGCTCTGACAGCTGCGCTAGAATCAATGAAGACTCTTGATTTAGGTGGCGTAAAGCTGAGCTTTAGCCCGAACAATCACGAGGCCATCGGTAAATCAACACTGGTTAAAGTACAGGCCGGCATGTTGATCTATCTCTATTACTTTTAAATCCAACCCATTAGACACCGAGGCTGGTCGCAAAGGTTCTGATTTGGTCGAGAAACTTTTTGGCGGTGATCGTTTCTTCGAGAATATGGGGTTTAAGTTTTTGAAACTCCGGGCTCGCCTTAAGGAACTCGATTTGTTTATCGATGGGCTCCTGGGCGTAGGCACTACCGATTTTCTCAAAGAGCGGGATCATTTTCTCATTCATCTCTTTTATAACGGCATTTACTTCAAGCCGTTTCTTCTTCAGGTCTTCTTGTGAAGCACTCATTTTTTTCCAAATTTTTTTCTCAGTGCTGAACTCGATGAGCGCTAAGTCAATGCCGGCATTCAAAAGAGTGGGATACTTCGGTCTCTTAAGTGCCTCCTTGATCGCCGCGCGAACTTTACTTTGTGTTTTGCCTACGGCGCTTTGGCCAGAAGACTGAGCAGAAGACTGAGCAGAAGACTGAGCAGAAGACTGAGCAGAAGACTGAGCCGACAGATAATTGATCAGGCCTCTGACAAGGCTCATTCGGATCATTGGACAATCCGAACCGAGGAGCGGGAGGTAAATTGGAAACGCACTGACAATATCATCCTTCAGTGCCTGGATTGCGAATTTCACAGTTTCGTCTGAAGGGAAAGATATTTTATTCAAAATTGAAATCGCCGCTTCAATTTTGTCTGCCGGCAGAGCGGAATCGGCCCAGCTTTTTCCCGGTGGTCGCCATGGTTCAATCTCTTTTGAATAGTCCATACAGGCTGCGTTTGAGTTTTTAATTAGCTTGAGCGTTTCAATTCCAGGGGATGAAAAAGCGACAGAAGTGGAAAAAAACAAAATGCCGGCAATAATAAGTGAGACTTTCATTGGATCTCCGCAAATCTCAGGGTTCGTTACCTTTAAGTCTATGATTTGCGAAGATCGATTTCAACGAGTTAGCGAAATTGTCAGGCCGTTGTTCCAACTGGCCCGATAAGTGCCGGGCCGATTAGAGTAACTGATTAGAGTAACTGAGCCGGGTCAAACTGGATATTGATCGCCGCACCTGAGGTCGGGACAGCCGTGCCATGAAAGGTGATCGTGTTGCTGGCGGCATCATAAGTCCAACCGTTGATACTGTCTTGCGGCACCACTTTGCCGTCCACAATGATCATGATGGTTGAGGGATTTGGTTCGCGTGTGAGCGGGAACTGAGTGCTGAGCTCGATGATCTGTTTTTGAATCATTTCGAGCGAATTTGCATAACTCGCATCGCAGATGCTTCCCAGAACCCCACCTGTTTTAGTAACCATGTCCATGTAGCGTGTGCCGATGATCGATGACGGTGCCTGCCCGCCATGCTGGTCGCGACAAGTTTGATCGGTCACCGTGATTGCCGAGACGTTGTAGTTACGTTTGCTCGCGGTACTTGATGTCAGCGTATCCAGCTGGGAAACGTATGAGTCGACCGTTTCGAGATTGGGATTGGTATAGCTATGATCAGGGACCCCTCCCTGTTGGTGCCAGCTGCCTTCGGGCCGAGTGGCGTCCGAGAAGTCATCTTCGTCGGAAAGGATGATGATCGCAAAGAACGCTCCCGGGCGGCGAAAGCCATCGTTGAGCGGACTGTTGAGGCTGGTCATTATACTCGAGAATGCACGTTCGTCCCCTGAGCCGAACTGTCCCTGTGTGGCGATACTCACGAAAGTAGCAACGGGATCCGGAAGTGAGGGAGTGATATAGGTGTAGCCGGTGTCGCCACCTACGCCGCCGCTACGAAACTTCGCCATTTCGGGTTGATTACGAAATGCCGGGTTAGCCAAGAAGGCGTCACTGGTGATGACCGCCATTTTGTAGTCAAACCCTTTGGTTTGGAAATTGTTTATGAAAGTATTGAAGTTCTGCACCAGGTTTTGCTGGAGTGGATCCATCGAGAATGAGTTGTCGACCACCCATAGAATATCGACTTGGTTGGTGACATCTGATTTAGTCTGGGTGAAGGCTTGCCCTGTGGCAAGGATACTGAAGGAGCCTTGACTCCTATTGCATCCAAGCAAACTTGTGCTCGCCAGGCTGAGTGCGCACACTCCTGCCACAAATGTGGTTACTTTTCTTTTAATGAACATAGGTTGTTTAGTCAGTATCATCCGTGGCATTTACGTGCCTCCTTCAAAGGTACAAGAATCCTGGCGCCTAGACTCGGGTCTAGTCCAGTTTGCCGAGATAAGTGAGCCACAGCAAAGTTGGCGGAAGTGTCGAATCGGGGGACAGGGGGAGGCTCGAGAATCTACCGCCGTTGAGGGGCGGGGAAAGATCGCGAAACTGCTTAAGTGTTTGTCGACTGGCAAGACTGTCAACGCTGTACGCAAAAATACAAACTTATGAGCAATATAAGCAGGGAAGAAAAATTTCTCTTCCGCTCCAATTTGAGGCAGAGAGAGGCTATCTGACCCTTTTATGAATCGTGTCATTGCGATTAGTGCACCAAGCTGATTCGTTTTTTAGTGCCTTTAAAGGGTGATTGCGGCATGTTTTGGCCGCAGTTCTTACTTAAGGAAGGTATCGATGATGGCGCGAACCGGTTTCCGAATTTCTAAAATCAGGGTTATGGCGGCGAGCCTGAGCTCTAGCATGGTCGTTGGTGCGATATTCTTGTCTGCGATGTTTGCAGATGCAGGTGATCGTTCTCGGGCTGCTAAGGTCACAGTGATCGGTATCGATGCCTTAGGCAAGGCGGTTGGTATGGATCTTCCCGCGGATCGTTATCAGCAAAGTCTTGCGGCCGGCCTTTCGGCCGTCAACACTTCGATTCGCCCCGCATTGAGTGAGAAGAGCGCGCAGCCTGAAAGAACAAGCCCGGCAACAGGCCCGACAACAGGTCAGAAAAGCTGGAACCTGCGAACAATCGGCGTGGGTGTTGGCTTGAAGGGGGAGATTGGTTTAGGGCCGCTTTTCTCGGTGTCGCTGAGTCCGCGGTTGCGATTGATTTTTACCAATAGTGTCGAGCCGATTTATCCACTCTAAGGACAAATGAATATGCACAAGAAATTTCGAATTTTATTTTCATTGCCGGTGGTTTCGACTTTGTCGCTGCTGATGGTTGGATGTGCCAATCCCTTTGCTAATAATGCCTCGGAAGAGCGAGCTGCGTTGCCGAAATCCTGGTATCAGTTGCCAGAGAACGGCGGTCCGCAAAAGCCCGCCGAGCGAAATCAGCAGCCTACAGCAGAGATGAGCGAAACGGTACGCACGGCGTTTAGTGTGCATACCGGGGCACTGGCGGAGCTTGAAGAAGCACCGACTCTTGAACTCGACTCTAACTTCGCATTGGTATTGCGCCCTGCGAACTACACGCCCTGGCATCTAGACGGAATGATCGCCAATTTTGCAGTGAGCGGCGGCGGACTTTTTGGCCCGTTGATGTTGGATGGTGAGGCCTCGGTAAAGGCAACCTGGCGAAGGGTCGCGAAGAAAAAAAGTGCCACGCATGGATTTGCGGCAAAGGCAGCCGTGGCTAAGAAGCCCGCGGCATTTAAGTTCCGTTCCGCCATGACGGACAAGGATATTGCAAAAATGCTTGAGCCGGCCGTACGTTCGGCGGTGGCGACCAAAGCGGTACGTAATGAACGTGCGTTTCGCCACAATCTCAATCAACAAGGGAAGTCGTTTGCGAAAATGGCCCGCCTGATGAACCGGGTACCGTCGCGACGTGGTTGGCACGTTCACGGCTATGAACTAAAACTTGCGTTTACTGCCGAAGGGCAAGTATCGGCGACAATGGGGGTCGGCGGGTCTCTGGCCGTCTATTTCAAGTGGGAAGAAGAGGAAAAGAGTTCTTTGCTTGAGGCTGAGCCGCTACTCGGGTTGGATGAAGTTTTGTTCGGAAATCTCGTCTCGTTTACGCGCACCATGGCTTCGTTGATTCCCGAGGCCCTGAATGATGCAGCCGAAATTCGTCGTT
>SXRI01000166.1 GCA_005793615.1 Bdellovibrionales bacterium | reverse complement strand
GCACGACAGTGCTCCAGGCAGCCCAGCCGGCAATCAGCACAAGAAAAACTATGAAAGGCAGCTTATATCTTCTCTCGTCTGTCATAAGGCCGCATTTGTGCAAGCCCTTCGCCGAAGACTGGCTACTCTATATTGCTTATGGAGCTCGATTCGAGGTCATCTGTGGAAAAAAATGCCCACTTAACGCCATTTTTGGGGATTCAACACTGGCTTAGGCCCAAACTAGACAAGATCCGATTTCCTGCCCGAAGCTGGCAAGCGTTTATAGGCAAAAAGAACGATCGCCAACGCTAACAAGCTAAACACTCCAGCCGACGAAAACGGCGCGGTCGGACCAGCTAATTCATAAAGCACGCCCCCAACCGCCGGCCCGACGATTCTTCCAAGTGAAGCCAATGAATTGGTAACTCCCATGGAGGCTCCCTGTTCACTGTCGGGCGTAACCAGGCTGATAATCCCCAGATTCGGTGGCCGCATCATACCGTTCCCAAGGGCCAACATCGTCATCGATACCGTCAAAAGCAAGATTGTTCCCGAGATGGCAATACCAAAAAGACTCGCGGCAAAGAGGCCCAGGCCAACCGAAAGAACAATGGGCTCACCGTATTTGGGCATCCATTTACGGATGAAATACCCTTGAGTGAGCATCATGATGACGCCGATATAGGCAAAACCATAGGTCGTCATTTTCAAACCCCACTGAAACTGATCCGCCATATAGGGAATGAGCATCGCTTCCATCTGCGCCATTGCCAAACCGGAAAGAAAGTAAACGATCATCATGGGTCCAGCGACCGGTCGCCGAATCTGACTTAAAATCGCCTGCAGCCGATGACCGCGAGTCTTCCGTTCAGCGCGCGCGCGCACCTCTGCCGGCAGGCTTTCCTCTAATTTAAAATAGGCAAAGACGAAATTACCCAGACAAAGTACCGCCACACCCAAGGCAGAAAAGCTCAAGCCCAACGGCGGCTCCGACCCTAAACTCTGGCCAATCGATCCAAGCAAACCGCCGATCATGGGTCCAAACACAAAGCCCAATCCAAAGGCAGCACCAATAAGACCCATGCCCTTGGAACGTTCTTCTGGAGGAGTGACATCACTAATATAGGCATGTGCGGTCGAAATGTTTCCGCCAAAAACCCCCGCCATCGCGCGCGCCGCAAAGAGAAGCCAAAAGCTTTGCGCAAATGCGAAGACAAAGAACGACCCCGCACAACCTAAAAGGCTAATGAGAATAATCGGTCGGCGACCAAAACGATCACTGAGGCTTCCCCAAAATGGCGAGAACAGGAACTGCATGAAGGAATAAATCGACATTAAGAGGCCGAGAGACTTGATGTCCGCCCCAAGATCGCGCGCGATAAACGGCATTGTCGGAATAATGATTCCAAAGCCCACCAGATCGATAAAGATGGTGAGAAAGATAATGATCAACGGCGAACGCTGGCCGCGTTGAGCGATTTTTTCCTGTCCTGAAGTCTGTGTCGGCACGGTCTTGACTTATTGCACAGCGAGACGCCGCCTTCAACCTCGACCTCTTGATAACGCCCGATGACAATTGTCTAAATTCTGCTACCATAAATTTCTAAATGAGAAAGCGCGCCAAGCCCCCTCGAAAAATTTTGCTATGTCCCTACTTGATCGCCACCGTCTTGATCGCCAGCGTGAACACTTTTGTGGCGTCGACTGCGCTTGCCACTTCAGCCATTGAGATTCCGCCGAGCACGTTCGTAGATGGCGGCGTCGGTTTCTCGACCTCAAGCAACTACTTCAATACGCAAGCCAACTATGAAAAATCGCGCGGCGAATACACGAGCCTACCCGCCGGAAATAAGCTGACCCACTGGGAAAATCAGGCTCGCATCCGCTACAATGCTTCGTCGAGATTTTCGCTCTTGGCCGGTACCACCTACACATCAACGATTGCCCAAATGGCCACCGTCAGTAAAACCAACGCGCGCATGACCGAGCTCGTGGGTGGCATTGATTGGTTGATTTATAGCGGCTACTTACAAGTGACTATCGAGTGGCTTGCCAGTTACCCCTTAGATCTGACCGACCCGGCACAGTTGGTGCCGATGACCAATGACGGCGTCGCCTACTTTCGCCCCGGCGTATTCCTGCAAAAGTCATTTCGCCGTTATCGCTTTAATCTCTACACCGGCCTACATGCTCCGGTGCAAAATTTCGCAACTCGCTTTCTTTACGAAGCAACAATGGACATGCGCTTGTTTTGGATTTTTACCGTTGGCGGTGGCATCAACGGTTATGAAACCGTACTTTCAGATTCGACAAACTTGATCTATCGACAATCTTCCGCGGCTCTTTCGAATGTGGCCAGTGAACGCTTCTATTCTTTCAATCCTGCCCTGATTGAAGCCCGTGCCTGGATTGGCATTCGTCCCAACAAACAACTTTGGCTTCGCGCCGGCTATGCGCAAACCATCAATGGTTTGCATAATGCTGCCGGTAACTCCATTCTCTTTTCACTGACCTACAATACGGCGACACCGATGTTTGGCGAGTACTACCCTCCTTTGTCTCCGCGCAAACCCTCGCCAGATGATGCCGTCCGAACCTTCGAGCCCGACGCCGAATCTTCGGATCAATCGGTGTTCGAGATGGACGATGAAACCTCTCCTAAGGGTAAAACTCCGCTCGATAAAACCGAACAAATTCTCGAGAAGAGATCCAGCGACAAATGAGCGCAGCCCCTTCGCCTTTCGTTGCTGTCGAAGATGGCACTCGGGTCCAGGTTCGCGCGCAACCCGGCGCCAAACGAACCGAGGTGATGGGTCTGCATGGCGATGCAGTGAAAATTCGTGTGCACGCTCCGCCCGTCGACGGGAAAGCCAATGATGAGTTGCTGCGCTTTTTAG
>SXRI01000165.1 GCA_005793615.1 Bdellovibrionales bacterium | reverse complement strand
TTTTTCAGGCTTGTCAACGTCCCATACAGTGCGGAGATCTGTGCCAATACCCGGGAGTCCTCTGTTTGAGGAAGGAGGCACGATTCCAATGGCATGATTTCTGTAGTTCTTAGTTTGGCATTTTTATTTCGAAATTGAGAAAAGAGGCTGACGATGGGAGCACTATTCACCAGTCGCGCGCGGTTTTTGGGATTTGTTCAGTTGGTGATTCTGGCGACGTCTTTGGTGACGTCATGGGGACTTAGGGCGGAGCCTGTCAAAGCGGCGCCGTTACTTAGATTCATGGAAACCCCTTATCGCGGTGGTAAAGACCGCTATGATAATCGTTCGGCAATCGATTCTTTGATCAAAGTAACCGGAAAATTTCTCGAGGTACCACTCGATCATGCGCGGCCTGAGCGCGGAACATTTGATCTCTTTTATCGTGTCTCCGATAACTTTGATGCGAAATTGCCCTCGGTGATTTTCTTCAACGGCGGACCTGGCGGCAGCAGCGACATGATGGCGATCGAGAAAAAGATCAAGGGCTTCAATCTTATTTATTTCGATCAGCGCGGAACTAGTTTTTCGCATTTGCGTACTCAAGAGGACATGATCAACCCTGAGAACTTTTCGTCAGAAGCCACGGCTCACGATGCTGAGGCCTTGCGTAAGCATCTAGGCATCGCGCAGGTCTCGGTCTTAGGGCATTCCTACGGCACAATTCCCGCCACGATTTATGGCAGCCTTTTTCCCGAGTCCACGCGAGCTGTTGTCATTGAGGGAGTTGTCTTCGATGGTACGGTGGATTTGTGGCGTTCGCCCTATCGCCTCAAAGTCATGCAAAAGTTCTACGATCGTTTGTCTGATCAGGCCAAAGCGACAATTCGAGCGATCAACGAGTCCGGACAGGTGCCCCTACATTGGTTGTCTCAGATTCTTCGTTCGGCAATGTATGAGAGTAATTTCGATCGCCTTGTTGAAAAGAAGATTAGCGATTTGACTGCGATGCCATTGAACGATGCGATCTTGAGGGTAAAGCAATCGTTGTCGCAGAGTCTGTTTTATGCCGACAACAGTTTTTTTGGTACCTATGTTTTGGCGCAGATTTCCTGCCAGGAATTGAGCATGTCGAATCCCGAATCGGGGTGGGATGCTGATCTTGTTGACGGTCAGTTTCGCGCGAAAGGAAATCTGGAGTTCGAAACTGTGTGTCGAGAGATTCCTGGTATGGACAAGCGAACCAACCGAACCTACTTCGCTACCAATTATCCGATACTGAAACCGGTTACCTATTTTGAAGGTTCGACCGATGGAGCTACGGTGGCACCTAATGCGATGAGGCATTACAAGGAGGTCGCCAAGGGGCGTGCACAGCTTGTTTTTGAGGTGAACGGAGGGCATTCACCGACGATGCACTGTTTGGGGTACGAGGATCCTTCCGCGGATAAGAACGCTTGTCCGAAAGAGTCTTTCATTGCTGAAGCCTTACAAAAGGCACTTTTGGGCGAGAACATCAGCGCTGAGCTATTGAAGAACATGAGTACTGAGAATCGGTGGGCAAAGGGTTCGCGTTTTAGGTCGAAGATTCCCCAGTGAAAATCCGTGAAACTTGGGGCCTTTGGCAAGGCTTAGGTCCGGATTCCCGGTGTGATCTTGCTCGGGTTCATTCTGTTCCCTAATCTGAATAGTAGCCGAATCATGGCTCGTCAGGGAGGCTTCCGAATGAAGATCGCACCGATCGATATCGCACACAAAACGTTCACCCGCAAAGTCATGGGTCTTGATGCTGACGAGGTGGGTGATTTTCTGCGCGACATCGCTGATCAAATGGAAGAGATCATCCGTGAACGCAATTCACTCAAAGAAATGATTCGCCAGCGCGATCTGCAAATTATGGAATTCAAAGAGCGCGACGAAGGACTGAAGGCGACGATCCAAACGGCAACGAAAATGTCGGAGCAAATTCGAATCGATGCCGAGCGTGAAGCGAAACTTGTCATTGGCGATGCACAACAAAAAGGTGAAATGATTCTCAAAGACAGTCGCGATTCACTTAAGAAAGTTTATCAAGAGATTTCGGATATCAAGCGTCTCAGGATGCAGTTCGAGGTTAATTTGCGTTCGCTGATCCAAGCTCATATTTCAATGCTCGACCAGGGGCATTTGGCGATGCCTGATCCGCAGATCAACCTGGCGCATGCCGCGGCTCACGTCGGTGGAAACGCTGGCCATGGTTCTGGCCATGGTTCTGGCCATGTCCCTGGCCCGGCGCAAGCACAGATCAATACGCATCAGGGAGCGCATGCGCAGGCAAATCCCCACGGAAATCCCCACGGAAATCCCCATGGAAATCCCCACGGGAATGCGGGAATGCCTCTGCCAACGGCGGTGCGTCCGGCACCGCGGGCCTAACCGTTACTTAAAGATTTCACTCAGAAAACCCTGCATCGCCTGCCAACTGCGCCGATCGGCTTCGGCGTTGTAGGCGGCGCCTTTCGAGTTGTCGGTACCCGCACTCTTGTCGGTAAAGCTATGAACCGCGTTTCCATAGCGCACGACTTGCCAATCCACCTTAGCGGCGCGCAAGCCATCTTCGAACGCCTGAAGATCGGTGGCGCTCACGAAGGGATCGTCCGCGCCATGTAGTGCAAGGATCTTCGCCTTGATTCTCTTGTTAACTTCGGGCTGGGGATCATCTAAGCCGCCGTGAAAACTTATAGCACCTTTAATGTCAGCGCCGGCACGTGCCAACTCGAGCGCCGCTGTTCCGCCAAAACAGTAGCCAAGGGCCGCGACACGTTTTTTATCGACTTGCGGCTGTTTTAGCAGAGTCGCTAATCCCTCTTGCATGCGGGCCCGAAGC
>SXRI01000164.1 GCA_005793615.1 Bdellovibrionales bacterium | reverse complement strand
GGATCTCAGATGCCTCACTGCCAATCGAGATCATTCAATCCGGGCAACACTATCGACTCCTCATTACCGGCCAGTGTTCAATCAGGGTCGCCGTCCAGCGATCTCCTCCGTCGGCAAACCAATTAAAATGGAACCAGCTGCACTCCCGCTTTTCGATCCAGTCCTTCACCGCCGCTGAAGCCTGCGAGTGCCTAGGCATTCTGCCTTCGGCTTTCCACCGCTTTCAGAGATGGGCGATCCAAAATAGTCTCATGGAAAAATATGGTGCAAGCACGGCGACGGTCTATCATCTTTTGAGTCAATCTCCCGTCGATCAGCGTAAAACGGGATGACTCTGCCTCGAAATGAAACGCGCATTTCGAAATCGTAAGTTCTACTCTTTTGCCTTCAGTTCAAACTGGAAGAACAAAACTGGGGGAATCAATGGCAAACAAGTTCAGATTGATCGTGGCTACATTTTTAATGCTTGTCTTTGCGGACGCGGCGCGAGCGGCGACGTACTTCGTCAGCGGGACAGGTTCCGATTCTAATCCGGGCACATCCATCGACAAACCGTTTCGAAACATTAGCCAGGCAGCTTTCAGAACTCAGCCGGGCGACTTTGTTTTCGTCATGAATGGAACTTATTCCTCTTTTCTCGTGCCAAACGCCGGGACGAGTTCCGCCTACATCACTTATGCGGCGTACCCGGGACATAAACCTGTCATTCGACTTACGAGTACTGATTACTGGGGAATCGGAGTCGTAGCCGGACGAAACTACATCGTCATCGACGGCTTCGAAGTGATCGGCGTCGCAAATACCCTCACCCTTGAACAGGCAAAAGCGAGACCGGCTAGCGACCCCGCGATCAGCTCGTTCTGCATCGTCGTAGGTGGCAATCCTGGAGATCCAACGACCCATCACGTGGTCGTTCAGAATAACCGAGTTTCATACTGCGGTGGCACCGGCATCGACGCGCAACACTCAGACTACGTCTACGTTCTGAACAACGTTGTTTATGGAACATCCTGGTGGTCGAGAATGGGCGGAAGCGGAATCAGCATTTACGAAGCCACCGACAGCGACTCCAACACCGGCTACAAAATTCTGGTTATGAACAACACTGTCTATAACAACGCCCAGTATCTCACGAGCGTTGGACTCGGCATCGACGTCATCACGGATGGACAGGGCATTCTCATCGACGACAATATGAATACTCAGAATGCGCCGCACGTCCCCTATCGCGGGCGCACTCTCATCGCAAACAATATCGCGTTCAACAACGGCAGTGCGGGAATCCTCACCTTTCTGAGCAGTAACGTCGATATCATCAACAACACCTCTTATATGAACAACACTGTTCTCAACCGCGGCGAAATTGGGGCCATCGACTCGAACGCGATCACCATTCGCAACAATATTCTATACGCAGGAAAATCAAAAGCCGTCTCCCAACTGGGCAATGCCACAAACGTTACTTGGGATACCAACCTGCAGTTCGGAGGAAATGCCCGAGCCATCACCGGCCCCTCAGATATCTTCGTTGACCCCTTGTTCGTGAATCCTTCGATTGATCCCGCGGTCGCCAACTTTATGTTGAAAGCAGGCTCCCTGGCGATCGACAGCGGCTCTTCTCTCCTCGCCCCAGATAAGGATTTCGCGGGTGTTCCGCGACCCCAGGGCCTTAAGATCGATCGCGGCGCATTCGAATTCAGCGGGTCCACTCCCCTTCCTCAGCCCACAGCGACACCGGCGCCGGCACCGACAGCCACTCCGAGACCAACGGTCACGCCGACTCCCGCGCCGACACCAAAGTGGCCGGGCCCTAAGCGCCCGAGAAGTCGCTCGCGATAAGAGAATTGTACGGTCCCAGGAGTTACCTAATAGCCTGGGACCTTCTTGTTTGAAGTTCGACTTGGGCTTAGCGCGTCGATTTTACTACCGCCGTTCTGCAGGTTTGCCAGGCATTGTTTATCGCTTAAAAGTGCGGTCAGGAAGATGGCACCACCAGTGTTTTTATTCTGCCGAACCATCGAATCAAACAGATTCTGATCGTAGGCGTCTTCATCAATACGACTCGTACCGCGAACGACAGACCGGATCCAAATCGGCAACCCACGCAGCATGCTCTCGCTCAGTGTCTTCGTTGAAGACGATAGGCCCGTAGCCGTATTTCGCTTTGCAATTGCTAGATGGAAGATCCCAAGGGATCAACCCACGTCTCGGCTTTTTTTTCGTCGGTTGTGGGCTTCGAGCAAAAGAATTCGTGCAAAACAAAATCAAACAGGTCAGAAGCAGTATACGATACATTTCTTTTTTCTCCTCTCCGGTCCTCGGCCCTAGCTTTTCGATTGGCCTCGCCGTTAGTGAAAAATCCGCAAGACATACCTAACAAATTTACCACACAACTTACCGTTCGTAAGTTGTAGTTGAATGAATTGCAACAAACGATTAGATTCGCTGAACCTTTTGAAAGGATTTTTAAATGACTCAAATGTACTTACCGATAAAATACGCCCTTGCGCCCCTTCTGATTTTACCGCTATCCGTCTTAGCCGCTGAACCACCAACCGCGACGGTGCTTTGCCGGGCCGAAGGGTACAACGCGGATTTTATGATTCAATTCGGTAACGAGCGTCTAGAGTCAGGTGAGGTTGTCAGCTCCGGAGTGCACAATGTTGTTCGAGGTCATCGCTTTTTAGCTGACGCTGCCGTAATTCAAACCAAAGGGATGATCGGAGAACGTGAGACGCTGAAGCTTGTTCTGAAAAGCGGAGGCTCCGCCGAACTCCTCGTGGACTCTCAAGATGGCATGCATCTGAGCCTCACGAAATCCACGGCCACTTTCGGCCGCTCAGTTCGTACTAGTGACTGTCGACCGATTCGCTTGAAGAATTGATGTTTCGATAAAGCAGGTCTTCACTGGCGCTGGGCGCCTGAGATTTTGAGATCTTGGGTCACTCCAACTCTCACTAGTCTCCCTGACTCGAAGCTCTTCCCTCGGGCGCAAGGTCGTCGCACTTCAGACGGACACATGGCCCATCCTGTACTCACGCGTCGCGGCCGGCTGGTCCGTTGATCAGTCCTCGGGCTTTCTCGAGATCGTTTGCGACGACATAAATTTCGTATACGCCCGTTCGCTCAACAACATTCGGGAAAAGGTGAAGAAAACTCTTTGTTACCACTCGGAATGAGACGCACTCTTCTCGCTGTCATCAGCGGATTGAAACTGAATTCGTTTACGGCTTGCAATCTGGGTCGTAGGCATCTCGATATGGCTTATTGAAACACCTCAAAAGACTGTCGAGAACTTTTCTATTGATATTCTCATCGGAAGGATCGGCGGAATACATCTCGTCTCGCGCCGCTTGCAAAATACTGCGATCGTGCTTGAGGAACGCAATGGTGCCACGGACATAAGCGTTCCATTTGGACTTTTCATCGGATTTCTCCGCAGGATTATAGGATTTTTCGAATCGCGCAATTCCGAGATCATTCAGATCCGCCATGGCGTAAACCTGGCCTGCATGCCAGTAAATCACTCTTGCCTGCCAGGGTGCGAGCGTATCCAAATTGTGAACGTGGTACGCGTCGAGCACCTTGCCAGCTTCAACCTTATCTACGATCGCGCGCCATCCACCATTAGGCAAAGTTTGATCGAAGGCGACGTAGTCGAGTTTCATGAGAGCCTGGAATTCAGATGGGTCTGGTGCACCAGGTGAGGCATGACACACGGCCGCGATCATGAAATTAAAAATCTGCGCGAAATATTTCATTGGCTTCCCCCCGAACCACGATTCCTAACAACTCCTATTTAGACCGTCCAGATTCAAATCTTACCAATCTTCCGTAAACACTCTCTCAGGCCCGCGACTCTGAATTCCGCCCTCGGCCGCTCGGGCCTCGCACTCACATTTCGCCCTGAGGCCTTGATCGACAAGGGGCTCTGAACAATGGCGCTGGAGATTTCGCGGCATGACTTATTATGTCCCCCAGGACGCGAAGCTTTTTGAGTGCAACCGAAAACTTCCGCCGCCAGCTCGTTCGACTGAGGACTAATCTCTCGTATTCAAATCGATGTTCGTGAGTTCACAAGAGTGAACGCACGATTGGTCGACAGTTGGGCCCCAGCTGCATTCAATTTTTTGCGCGAGGTAGTGCTTGAGATTCGCCGTAGGCCAAGACCACTCGATCACACTCGTCTCAACGAAACCTTTTGTGAAAACAAGATTTCCTGAGAGGTCAAAAACTCTGTGGATTTGAAACTTTTGGGAGTCCATTCGTCCGCTACAAGCTGCAGAACTCGAGCTGCAAGGCTTCCATGTTGCTGATTCATGATCAACACTCGCACTTAGCTTTGCAATAACGTCGGAAGAGGCTTTGGTCGAAAGCCTATGAACGAGTTTGGGAGCAGGATGTACTCCACCCTTGAGATCATCTGCCGAAAAAAGATCGGAACTACAATGATTCGGATAATCGGCGAATGCCTGACCGGAAGCTCCTAGAACAATGGTGACCACAATCATCTTAGCAAAATTCGACAACATGAGTTCTCCCCGTAGAATGATGAGTGTGCGGAAGGCAAACGGTTGATCATGTATTGGGATGTGGATTCAAGATCAAGGCAAATCTGGCGAAAACTCTTCGAAGTGTTGACCTCACCTGTTCAGATCGAATGCGCGCAACCTTGACCAATATCCTGCCACCTGGCGCCAAATAAAATCGGAAAGAGATCGCGGGCGCTCAGCTGGCATCAAGGACTCGGCATCTTCGAGACACTATGAAGGGGATCAAGAGAGCAGAGCTTCGTG
>SXRI01000163.1 GCA_005793615.1 Bdellovibrionales bacterium | reverse complement strand
CTAGTGGTTTCGCTTTCGCCAAGATCTTGGTCTAGTTCTGATCGTCCGCCGTTCGCGTCCCATTTTGACACACTCTCGGTAACATTATTTACCGGTAAACGCGACTCATCCAATCGCGACAGCTTTCTCAGTCTCTTTTGGGGGCACTTGAAAATAACCTGGTGAGCGCACGAATGTTGGCGGATTCCATTCGTGCCAGCTTTGATGTTGCGCCGCAAATGTGGGCTCCGGGATCACAAATGGCGGAAAGGCTCTTTCCCGATTCCTACGCCTTTAGTATTACTCAACAACGCCAAAAGTATTTTGGGCTGCTTCGCGGTGGCGACATAGAGGCTGCGAATCAGTATAATAATTCGCTTTTCAATGCGACACGTGCGCGCAAAATAATGTCGGCCTTACATATTACCAATTACAATGTCGGCGAAGTCTTAAGTGACTTCTGGTTTAACCACCTCAATGTGCAAGTGGCCGGCCGAATCTTTGGTCTTGATTACGATCGTACTCTTCGTCGTCAGGTGTGCAAGACCTTCTACGACATGCTTCTCACCTCGGCAAAGCATCCGGCGATGATCGTGTACTTGAACAACATCGCCAACGCCAAACGCATTATGAATGGGAGTGGCGTGGTTCTCGCTGATGTCAATGAGAACTATGGGCGCGAGGTGATTGAGCTGCACACTCTCGGCACTGGGCCGATATGGGGAGTCATTGGCGGAGTTCCGCAATACGCCTATACTCAGTAAGAAGTATTCGAGGCCTCTAGAGTTCTCACTGGGTGGCATTATCATAGTGATCCTAAAGTGGAGTTTTTCTTCAACGCCGCTCGCAATGACACCGGAGTAAAGACCTTTCCCAAGCTCATGTCGAATCTCTATGGTGGCGCCACCATCTATGGTGGCGGGTATCAAGAGGCGGCACGTTTTCTTCTCGACCTTGCCAGGCATCCGCTCACGAAGAGGAATATCTGTAAGAAACTGGCACTCCATCTTCTCGGTAGAAGTGCGAGCTCGACACTCCAGTCGCGATGTATGATGGCCTACGGCGAAGTCGGTGATTTACCTGCTATGTACGCCTCGCTTTTGATGAGTCCGGAGTTCTGGGCTGCCGATCAATCGCAAAAAGGATTTAAGACTCCCTTTGAATACACCGTTTCTGTTTATCGCGCCTTGGGATTTGCCGGCAGTTTCACCGATGATGTTAAAAACTTGTGGGTCGCCAATTCTATCGGTACTGCCACTACCCGAATGGGATTACCTCTGTTCAACTATGGTCCGCCAACCGATTATCCTGTTTACCCTTGGATTCATCGATGGCCCGACTCAATGATGTGTCGGGACCAATTGGGGACGACTCGGAGGAAGCCCTCATGGAAGTACGTGCCATGGAGGAACAGGAGCAAATTTAAAGGCGCCAAACCAACTAGGCCTACCTAGAAGTGCCGGATTCCGGCGAGTTCTTTACGAAGCTCGCTGCGGAAGTCAGGATGGGCGATCGAGATCAAGGCCTCGGCACGCTCACGTAAAGTCAAACCATGCAAGTTTACCGCGCCATACTCGGTCACGATCCAATGAACGTGACCGCGAGTGGTGACCACGCCCGCACCTGGTTTCAAAGTCACGGAAATCCGTGAGACTTTGCCACCAGCAGCAGTCGAAGGAAGTGCGATGATCGGCTTTCCGCCCTTGGAGAGTGCCGCGCCGTGAATGAAGTCCATCTGCCCGCCAATTCCCGAAAAGATCCGATGCCCTATCGAATCGGCACAGACTTGTCCCGAGAGATCCACTTCGAGAGCTGAGTTGACGGCGACGACGCGATCGTTCTGGCGAATGATGGCAGTATCATTGGTACGATCACACGGATAGAACTCAACCAGAGAATTATCGTCGACAAAGTCAAAAAGGCGCTTGCTGCCACTCACGAAGCTGGTGGTGCTGCGACCATTGTGAATAGCCTTGTAGCGATTATTGATCACACCGCCTTCGACAAGATCAATGACATTGTCAGAAAACATTTCGGTGTGCAGGCCAAGATCTTGTTTGTTACCTAAGCGGCGAAGTACGGCATTTGGAATGGCGCCGATACCAAGCTGCAGGGTTGAACGGTCTTCGATAAGCCTAGCAATATGTTCGCCAATAGCGCCGTCGACGGCTGTTTCTTCGGGGGCCTCTGCCTCCCAAAGCGGACGATTGGTGTGAATGAACGCATCGATCTGCTCAAAAGAAACCCCGGAGTTGCCATGGGTGCGTGGCATCTGTTCATTGATTTCAGCAATGATAATGTCAGCGCTCTCAACGGCTGCTTTCGCAGTATCGACCGAGGTGCCGAGTGTGCACACGCCATGCTTATCAGGCGGGGAGACTTGAACAAAGGCCACATTCAGAGGAATTTGCCGCGATGTGAAAAGGCCTGGAATATCGGAGAGAAAAACTGGAATGAAGTCCGCGCGACCGTCTTGAATGGGGCCGCGGGTGGCTGCGCCCGAAAACAGCGACACTGATCTAAAGCGCCCACTGTGCTCTTGTTCCAGGTACGGGTGCGGTCCAGTTGTGTGAAGATGATAGAGACGAACATCGCTTAAGTCAGTTCGTCCGCATAACGCTTCGAGAAGGGGCGTTGGCGTAGCGGCCGCGCCGTGAATGAAAATCCGATCGCCGTTTTTGATCTTGGCGACTGCTTCCTCTTTGCTGCGAGCTGCAGATTGCCAATTCGGGTGCGCTTTCATGAGACTTATCCTTACGTGAGCGTTTTGCTGGCCAAGAAGTAGTTTCGAATCCATTAAATGTCAAATTTACCAGATCTTGCGTGCCGAAAGCTGACAAAAGCGCGAAGAATAAAAACTCTTCTGGGGTGTCAAAGAGTTAAACGCAGGGCTGTCGGAAGCCTTGTCAGGGAGGTCGATGTTGGATAGAGGTATGGCATTGGAGGCCTCATGAAACGTTTTAGTCATGTTATCGCACTGGTTTTGCTCCTGCAATTGACGGTCGGGTGTGCGGTGCTCAGTAAAAAGGAATGTGAGCAGGTGAATTGGAGTCAAGAGGGTTATAATACGGGCTTCAATGAGCGAAATTCTGAAAAGGTCTTGGGCTACTATCGTGAACATTGTGGCCAGGAATACGGAATTCATCCCGATTTGCGCTCTTTCGATGAGGCTCATAAACGTGGAGTGGAAGCGCTTTGTACCCGTGAGGGCGGTTATAAATATGGTAGTCGCGGCGGGGTCTACGCGGGGTCCTGCAAGAAAGAGAAAGAGGACGAGTTCTTCATCGGTTATCAGCGTGGCCAGTCGATCTATATGACGACACAGATCCGAGACCTTCAGTCGGAAGTGAAAGTTCTCAAGAGTGAACTCGATAGCAAACAATCGCAGATCAATGATCTCAAGTCTGAAAACGATGATCTTCGTCGAAAAGTTAACAATTAGTCTGACAGCCTGTGATCAAACCTTTGATTTCCCTGTTGTGGCTGGCTCATGAATCACATGGCCAGCATAGCCTCCGCCGTTTCCGCT
>SXRI01000162.1 GCA_005793615.1 Bdellovibrionales bacterium | reverse complement strand
TTATTTACCGGTAAACGCGTGTGATTCGCGTTTGCAGGTTACTGCTGATCAGATGTCAATGCCCTGTTCATTCGTGCTGAATCCGATTGAGAAATACGGTACCTAACCTCCCGTCACGTCGTTAGGGGTTGTTTGCACGAACCTTGCATTGAAGTGATGGAAATACTGAGAGGCCGCGCCCACGAGGGGTATCCGGAACTCAAGTAAGTTGATTTAGGGGGTATTCGATGTCCATTCGTATCTATTCAATTCTCTTTTCCGCAACGTTGGTTTTACTGAGCGCGCAGCCGGCGAGTGCTGGTCTCTTGGAATTTCTTTTTCCTGCACCACAACAGCCACAACAGGAAGAGCCACGCTATAGTCCTCCGCAACAAGAGGCCGGTGAACCGATGGATATTGGAAAAATTCGAAAAAAGGCGTCGAAGAAGAAAAAACCTGTGACTGCACCAATTCCCGAAGATTCGACCGCTCTAGACCGAGGTGTGCTCAATGGCTTGCTTGAGGAATCGAGTGAGGGCTTTTCAGCAACGGTGCCAGCCAAGAAAGACGTGGCACCCAAAAAACCACGCAAGGCGCTGGCAGCAAAACGGGAAAAGCGCGACCTCGGGCAAGAAAGAGCGGAGGCCAATGCGCTCCTTGAAACCATGACGATCAAGCTGGGATACATTCATGAATGCAAGGCGGCCAAGGACTACGCTTCATGTAAGAAGGATTCTGATTCAAAGGAGTGCAAGAAGACGCTTCAAACGGTTCATACTCTGGAAAGTACGGACGGCATCGGGACTCCCAAGTGGCAGCATGTTACCAACCTCGTTCGAACTCAAACCATAGCCAAGCGAATGCCGATTTTTAGCGAAGATGCTGAGTTGAAGCGAGAACTCGAACTCTCCATTAAGAAAACGACACAGCAAAGGAACCTGATTATCGCCGCCAAAAATGGCAAAACCTCGTATTGCGATTATACAAATGGAAACCCACCAGAATCTCTGGGAGCTGATCCCAAGGTGAGTGCGCCACCAAAGTTAACTGCTAATCACTAAGCACGCACATCGCTCGCGGCGAAGTCACGGTGTTGCGTAGTTAATCTGAAGCCTTCAGTTGGCTTTAGCAGGTACGAGCACGAAACCCACTTCGGGTGCGACCGAAAGGTTCAGAACGCCGCTGATACCGAAAGTGACCGAGGGCGAAATACTAAAGCTTATTTTACGAAGCTCAGCGTGAGATTCAGCCGTCGGCTTGCGTGGCGCGTTCTCAAGACCGATGAGGCCAGTCTGCACTTGTTGAAATTTGCGGGCGAAGTACTCATCGAGTTCAGTATTCAAAGGTACGCCACCGACAAGGTTCATGTTCCCGCCTGGGCGGCTGACAGAGCTGGTGAGGCGTTCGAAAACCAGTTCGGTTTGCCCGTGGTCACTGACTGTGACGAGTTTGAAGTTTCCGCTCAGCGAAGACTCGAATTTGGTTTCAACCTTTACCAGGCGCCAGCCAGAGGTTTCCTCACTGCTTGCTGTTTTGGCAAAGTACGAACCCATATTGAGCGCATGTTTAAGTCCATCGCGAAACTTTTCTCGCTCCACTTTGATAACGACGTCGCCGTTATCAGTGAGCTGGTTAAAGCTTGAGTCCGTGGACTCGGAGCCCGCGAATCTGATCATTGCAACTTTGTCGCTGTCATTGGCGGCGGCGAATTTGCCAGTTTCAGGAACCGACTTTGGGTTGGCTTTGAAAATGATTTTGCCAAGTACACTGGCCTTACCGAGTGCGATGCCCACGTCTCCGCCGATGCTCATGCCGATACCGGTGCGGTACTCCGTTAGGGCGAAGCCGGAATCCCGAAGGCTTTTCGAGTCCGTTAAGGCTTCAGGAATGATTGATCCCATGGTTTGCATGAACGCAGAGAGGCCTTGGAAAATGGCGGCGTCTTCGCGGCTGAGTGCTGGTAGAGATTGTGGTTTGTTGGTGTTCTGGTTGGTTTCTTTGGGGGGGCGGCGCCAATCAAACCTGAGTTTGAGTTTTGTTTCAGTGCCCCCCACGGGGGTTGCCACACCCTTGGCGCTAAAGGCGAGCTGTAATTGATAGCCGCCGATATACCACTCCGGGGTATCAGGCAGGCGATCAAGAAGCTGAACCATTTTTAGAAACCCTTGGCCCTGTTGGCGAAGGCTCTGGCGAAACGATTTTTCATCACCTACGGTTTCCGTAGCCACGGCTGAACGGATCGCCGGCTCGAGCATTTTATCGAGATCTTGCGCGTTCATATCGGCAGTGAAGCTGAAAGATTCATCAATGCTTGATGATGTGTTTTGCGGACCTTCATTCAGGGCCTGAGCATCTTCACTCAAATTGTTCGGTGCCGGGAAAAACTGCCAGGTGCCGCTGACCGATGCGGTTCCCTTCATTAACAACGGGCCAAAAAGTCCACCGGCGCTGATGGCGAAATCAGCGACCATGCCATCTAAGCGCCACACAGGCTGCTGCGACTTGAACAGCAAGGCAAACTCGTCATTCAACTCGGGCATGGCATAAGGGGTAAGTTCCGCAAGGGCTTGCGAATGAGCACGGAAAGTCGTGTGCACGGTCGCATCCATTTGGGGATCGGGTTTCGAGGTCGGCGCATCGGTGTTGCGGTTTTCTGCGGTCTTCTCTGGGATTTTGTACCAAGACTCTGGAAGTCTGGGGTTGGGAGCAGGCGAATTCTCAACGGCTTGCCGCGAGCATCCCGCTGTAAAGGTGAGGGCAAATACGACTTTGAGAATCTTGGTGTTGAGTTGCATCGGTAACTCCAAAGCTGCGAAGGAGGTGATTTAGCCAAGTGATAATTTACATCGACTCAGTTCAGCGAGGCTCGCTTCTGGTGGTTGGTAAAAATCAGGCGCATACTTGGACTCAGGGAAATATTGATCAATGGCCCCAAACCGAACTCACCGGATAAGCCAATGCCAACACCGATCGACTGCATGCGCCAAGCTGTTGGTGGGTTATTCGTATTTTTAGTTTTATTTAAGGTGTTCTGAAACGAAGCAGAAACAGCAGTCATCCCAGCTTGCAGGCTCTGGCGATACTTACTTTCCGGGATTTCCACGCCGACGGCTTTACCCAGGGCATCAATTCCAATGGCCGTGACCTTGTTTTCAGCAACAGCCGCTGCGGCACAGGAAGAACCACCGGAAATAAAAGGCAACACTGCGGAAATTACAATAGCGGACATTACAGTAGTAGCAATCTGACGCCTTCGGAAAATCCCAAAAATCACTGTGCCCCCTCCCGTTCGTTCAGGAACAGAAGAGTTCCAGATCATTTTGCTGAATGCACGGGAAAACTGCAGAACCGCCGTTGTTTCAGACGGAAACCTCAAATCCTGACTGAATCCAAACACGAGCCCTGCTGCCTTCGCACGGGCACGGTCCACGCGCTCTCAAGGAAAGAAAGCCGTGGTTCGGTATTTGAAATGAACAAAGTCTTTCTCGGTTTTCGCTTTCTTGATGTTCTGGCGAATAGTGGAGGCAGCAACGAGGTTGTCGCCGTACTCGTTTTCAGTCGCGAATTCGTATATGCTCACACCGGTTTTAACATTGCTGTCGAGAATGGTGACTTTGTAGCTGTCGCGAAAGTTGTAGTTGGTGGCCCCTAATGCCGGTTGAAAACGAGCATAGTGTTTGGGGTCGCGATCTTCGTTAGCAAGAATCCACTCTATTGGTTTGGCCTTGGATTTTTTGGCGGTGAAATCATTGATATTGAGGCCCTTTTTGGGTGGGTTGATCTCATAACGTTCGACGGTTTTGCGACCGGCGTACTTGATTGTGAGGTGGTCGGAGTCGTGGGCTTGGTCATCGCCTTCACCGACGTCTTTCTTCATTCGCCACGCCATGCTGCTATAGGCGACGAGAGCCGTGTGCGGATCGCGCCGCCAATTGAAATCTTCGCGTGTGTACCAATAGCCATCGACGGTGAGATCGGCATGGCTGTCGCCGTCTTTCGCTCCGTAGGTTTTTCCCTGTGCTTTGTCGTCGATCACCTCGAAGTCCATGCTAAGAGCGCCGCAGAGAAGTTTGTTTTCGACCAGCACCATGAGATTACTTGTGCGGCCGTCGGGATTCAGAGCCATGAACACCGCGCGGACGATCGGAAAGTCCTCTTGCACGCCGGTTTCGCCAGCGCCACCTTGCGCGAAAAGTTTGTGCGCCGCCAAACGAAGTGAGGCGCCGGCAACTTGCGGGCTGTACGGAGAGAATCTGACATAAGCGCTCGAGCGTAAGTTGAAAACGAACGGATAGCCGCGTTCCGGTGTTCCATGTCCTATCATGACCTCACTTAAGACTCGGCCCTCGGGTGGAATTTTATCTTTGTCGATCGCTGGATGAATGGCGTCACTCGGGAAACGAAGATTGATGCCATCCCAACTTTTACGCTGGTATTTGCTGTCGTCACCTTTGACAAAAACCTCCATGGGAATCTTATTACCGGCAAGGCGTGGGCGTACGATGAAGTAGGTTCGTTCGCTTGTGGTCTTATCCAGTGCGAGATCGGTTAGGACTGCGAGTTCTTCCTGATAAACCAGACCGACCGAGCTCGGGTTGCCGTCAACGGGCGGATCAAGTTCGGGAATAGAGGGCGTTGCGGGCATTTTGAATTCGCCTTGGCAAAGAGCGAACGCTCGTTTCCGTAGATCGGGGAGTGAGATGGATTCGGGGTTGAGGTCTTGGAGTGAATTATCAATGGAACTCAGTTCGCGTCGCGGGGCGGTTCCTATGCTGTCGGCAGTGTCGCGGTGGGTGCGAGTGCTTGAACAGGCCGTACAAAAAAGAACAACACATCCGAAGCCAAACAATGCTTTCATGGGTACCTTCACCTGGGGTTGAAGTTGATACTGAAAACGTATCAACTTTGCTCGGGAGAGATAAGTGAAAAGCGACAGACCTGTGAACGAGTCGTCGCGACATTGGTCTAGGTGTGCTGTTAAAAGAAGCCCAGCCGCCTACTAGTTGTTGATATCAACGTTGAGCATGAACGTATTCGCACCCAAAGGTCGCTCAAAATTTCCGAGTAGCTTGCTCCAAGTGAGATGATCGTTGCTGAGCGTTTGATGTTCGAGGTCGAGTAGATCCGAGTAAAGGTTTTGCGTCGTCGGGATCTCGTAGCCGAAAAGGCTAGCGAGTCCGTTACTCATCACCGCGAGCGTGCCAGGGTCTTTTTTGCCGGTGAACATACCAAGGTAATACGAGTAGCTCGTACATGAATCGAAAAGGAAGATCTGGTGCTTGCTACGATTGAACTGGATGCGATCACCAACAGTTTTGTCTTTGCTAAAAAGAAGCTGCCGCTCGATGGTCTTGAGGTCTAGGTTAACGCCAAGTCCAGAATGCCCTTCGTAAACGACGACATCGCTCTCTTGCAAAGCCTGTTTCAAAAACTTAGCGAAAGTAACGCGCTTGGTGTCGCCCAGATCGGTGTCGGCAAGAAGGCGGATGATCCGCGCCCGAACCTCGCTGCCGTTCGCGCGTTGTAGGGTCTTTTCAAAAAGATAGACCGGGCGATTTTTATGACGAGAGAGCACCGACATCTTGAAGCCTTGCTGCACAAACCAATCATTCATTCTTAAGAAGTTCAGGCGGCCATCATCGTTCGGGTCAGTCGAGCTTTTGTCGAAACCATTGATCGAGGCGATTTGGAAAGCATCTCCATTGCCGTTGTCGCCGCGCAAAACATCGAGTCCGACCTTAAGATCAGGAACCTTCGGTGCTGGCGAAATACGTGCCGTAACCGCTTTAGCAAGAGGCTCTTGGCGAAGATGATCGCAGCCACGCTTGAAGGGCATGTTGAAGTACCAAAAGTCGTCGCGCTCGGGGTAGTGCGGGTCGGTGCAATTCCGATCGTAATAATTGTCGAGATCATAGGGCAGGGTGATTTGCCAGTCTCCACGGGGAAGGAGCTGATCGGCCACCTTCTTGTTGAGAAGTAAGAACCCGTCCAATTGGTAGCGAATCGTGCGAACGTTGTTTTTCTTGCTGTCGGAAAGGACTTGAACCTCGGGTTCCCAGCGCATGGCGCCGATGCCCGCAATATTTGCATCGAGACCATACATCGGCCCAATTTCCGGGTTCTGCATATAACCAAAGAGGTGTTTGACTTGGCTGAGAACCAAATCGCGTGCTGAACCTGAGTCGCCTGTCTGAAATTCGGAGATTAAGAAAATCTTAACCTCAATTGAACTCGGGGATACCACACGGGCGTAGGCGGTGGTGATC
>SXRI01000161.1 GCA_005793615.1 Bdellovibrionales bacterium | reverse complement strand
GATCAAAAGACAGAGTTTGTTCCGCCAGACTCTAGGGCGTACTTTCAATAAACTCGTACAACTGATCAGTGTTCGCGGCATCGAAGACACGCAATGCGGCTTTAAGGCATTTCGTGCCACTGCTTGTCGCGAAGTCTTTAATCGTCAGACGCTCACTGGCTTCGCCTTTGATGTCGAGATTCTGATGCTGGCCCAAAGACTGGGTTACAAGATCGATGTGCTTCCAGTTCGCTGGATCAACTCGCCTGATTCGAAAGTTCGTATCTTCATTGATCCATTTAAGATGCTGTGGGACTTGTTGAAGATTCGTCTGATTGTTCGGAAGACAATCCGAGCGAAACCGCTTTTGCCAGCAAATTCTCCATCTCCGAAATCGCTTTCGTGAGCTGACCGGGATCTTTGAGTCCACCGACGACGTTTTCCGGCGCGAAGGTGAGAATCTGAAACACTTCCATTTGTTTAGTGACGGGCCCTGCCAACTCACGACGTACCGATGGCGGTGCCTTTAAGAGCAGCTTCTCAAGCTCAAGATGCGCTCCGCCTTCGCCACTGATTGCGCCGAGAACAAAATAAACCGTATTGGTCATCTCAGTCCCGACCCCTCGCCAATCACCCTTGGCAGCGCAGGCCTCAACCCGCTTAAGTCGCGTCTTCAGCATCCGCATCAGATCTTTTTTCTTTTGCCCCCAACCAAGCTCGATACGCGCTCGCCACACCAAGATCGCAATAATGCTTGCGAAAATCACAAGCCACAGCGCCGCCCGACTGGCACCATTTAACCGGAGCGGTTCACGATACTCGGTCAACAGTCGCGGCTCGCTAGAGATCTTGCCAGCCACGTCATCTGCGCCCTTGTTGGTGTCGCTCATATTCAGCGACTTCGACTTTCCGGCAGCTCCCTTGCCAACCTGAATCGTGATTGGGTCTGTCGACTTTTTCACATACTGCGTTCTCGCCGGGTCAAAGATCGAAACCGAAACACCAGGGATCGTGAAGGCTCCTTCACGCCGCGGAATGATGAGTACGCGAAATTCCTTATAACTCATTCCGGTACGAAAGAAGCGAGCTTCATCCTGCGTATCGTAGAGCTCCATACCCTCGGGTGCCTGAAATGGCGGCATCTCAATGAGCTTGGCATTGCCACGCCCTTCGAAACGAATCTTCAGAGTCAGCGGCTGACCCTCGACGATGTTTTTATCTTCGACTCTCGCACTGATCTGAAACTCACCAACGGCTCCCGAATAATCCGCTGGGCGATCGGTTGCCGGTACAGGTTTGACCGTGATTTTCACCGGTTGCGATGCCTTGGTAAAGGTATAGGCCTTTCCTAGACCGAAACCAAACGCATCACCCGTGATGACCGAGCATTTTGCTTGATACGGATCCACTGTGACCGTGCCTTCTTTAATCGGGAACAAGGCATAGCTGGCCAGCATCGCCTTTTTATAAGGAATACCGTTAACGACTTCTTGCTCAAAATTCAGATGAGTCGCTATTTCAATGTCTTCTTTCCAGAAGCCCCTGAGACTAGGGTATTTGAGAGTATCAAAGTCGCGCAGAAGTCCGCGGGTGTAGAGGAAAAAGGACGCCGTGACTTGTTCGCCGGCATAAACCTCGGTTTTGTCGGTTTCAACCTGAATGAAAAACGCATCATTGGGATTCACCGGAAGCGTTTTTGAACCTGTCGGCGGAGCCATTTGGCGACGCAAAAGTTGCGAGAACAAATCATCCTCATCGTCCTCAAAACCTGGAGGCGGCGCAATCCCGCCGCGCCCGCCGGGACGCGGGGCTTGTCGCGGACGCGCCTGCATTCCGGCACCTGGCGCAACCTTGATGGAAATCGCTTTACTATGGTGAGTTCGCCCGTCGACCACGACCTCCACGGCACCGATTTTTAGTTCGCCCTGGCGCTTTGGCTGCAAGAGGAAATTGTACTTGGTGGAATAAACTCTTCGGAACTGCGGCCCTTGCGGGGTCGACACCATGGTCGCTTGTTGCGACTGCGCCGTCCATTCGTTCAGCACTTCGAAGTCAGTCAGCGATGGTAACGTCGGTTGGCCCACCGACACTTCCTCGGTAGCGTCGACTGAAACCGTGAGCGTCAAGGAGTCTCCGGGATTGAGTGCGTTGCGATCAACCGTTGCTGAAACCGTAATCTCGGCACGCGCCACACAGGCCCCGAGCAAGCCCCCGAAGATCAACGTCAAGCTTAGAAACCAGCGACCGAAAATGGCGGCTCTCATCTCACCAGTCTTTGTCAGGTGGCGCATCTTTTCTCTGTTCATTTTCCATCCTCGCTCGGATTTGTTCTTCCTGGCGCTTGAGTTCCTCGAGAATTCGCTTTACGTCCTGCTGTGAGAGCTCTTCGCTTTTAAACGGACGTGGCGTGGACTTGGGATTGTCGAAGGGCTTGTCATTCGGTTTGTCCTTCTTATCTTTCTTGTCCTTTTCATCCTTATTCTTGTCGTCTTTCTTGTCATCGTTCTTGTCTTTGCCCTTTTCGTTGGGGTCGTCCTGTTGGTCTTTGTCGTCCTCGCCGTCACCACCGCCACTGGATTGCGCTGTCAAAAGCTCAATATTTGTCTTCGTCTCGACAGAGTCAGGCGAGATCTCAAGAGCGCGCTGGTAGTTTTCCAGGGCCGCATCGTTTTTCTTCATTTCCGTGAGGGCGATCGCTGAATTGAAGTAGGAGCGAAAACGGGTTTCAAGCCCCCGAGCGCTGTCTCCCGGCGAAGTTTTAATTGCCTGCTGGTATTCGCTGAGGGCTTTTTCATACTCGCGCTGAATCAAGAAACTGTTACCGATATTGAAATGAACTTCACCCGCATAAGGAAGATCGCCAAGTGCGCCAGTGAAGTCTTCGAACGCTTGCGCGGCATTCTTACCCGCGAACTTACGCACGCCTGAATTATTGCGCAAAACACCACGCAAGTCGTTAGCGAATGCTGGCTTTGAATTCAAGAGCACCATCAGCAGGCCAGAAATCGCGCAAAGAAAATATTGATTTTTCGTCATGGCTCCGCCACCTCAAATCGTCCGCGCCAAATACGACCACCACCACGACGCTCGCCGAGCAAAAACTCGAGGATCGCACATAGCAGCCCTAAAAAGAGCGGAAACTGAAAGCGTTCATCATAATTGGTCGACATCGACGACGCGAATTCAGCTTTTTCAAGACGGTCGAGATCGGCCTTAACCTCACGTGCCTCCATACCGCCAAAAGTAGCGTGATGAAACGAACCTTTACCGATCTTGGCAAGCTCGCGCAGAAAATCGCCATGCACTTGTGAAATTACATTTTGCCCGCTTTTATCCCTCTTGAAGCCACTCAAGAATCCCCGCTCGTCACGCATCGGAATCGGTCCGCCTCGTTCTGTGCCAAAGGCGATGGAAAAAATCCGCGTGCCATCATCGGCCAATTTACGAGCCAGTTCGAGTGCTCCTTTTTCCTGATCTTCGCCATCGGAAATCAAGAGAATCACCCGAGTGACTTTCAGGTTCTCGTCACCCTCAACCCCGCCTCGTTCAAACGCGGTCTTGGCCTCATCGAGCGCGTCGTGAAAACTAGTCCCTTGCGTATTAACGCTCTCTGTAGAAAGCCCCTCTACAAACATCTTCAGCGAACTGATGTCGGTGGTGAGCGGCGAAAGCAGAACTGCCGAGCCCGCAAACGCCACTAAACCAACTTTGTCACCGCTCAACATATCGAGAAGTTTAGAAATCTCAGCTTTGGCGTGCTCAAGCCGTGAGGGCTTCACGTCCTCGG
>SXRI01000160.1 GCA_005793615.1 Bdellovibrionales bacterium | reverse complement strand
TTTTCCAGTGCGACAAGATTGTCAATCTGACCACGAAGACGATGTTTCTGCGCCTTATAGTTCGCAATGTTCTGCTGAAATCTTGTAATCAAATGATAGTCAGACTCCGTGACGATCTTGAGAAAACGTAACGTC
Source organism: Bdellovibrionales bacterium (assembly GCA_005793615.1). GTDB lineage: Bacteria > Bdellovibrionota > Bdellovibrionia > Bdellovibrionales > JAMPXM01 > SXRI01. The sequence goes on along the minus strand of SXRI01000160.1, from coordinate 2,448 downwards.
TCATCCAATTCAAGAGAGCTACTGCTCGAGAACAACATGCCCACATAGCCACGGCCCGAAAGCTTATAGAGCGCCCGCAGTCGTTTTTTGAGATGCACACGCTGTTTGTCGATTTGAAGTTCCAGACCAGCGATGATTTTAGCGATGGCCTTGACGTTGTCTTGCACTTGAAACAACTGGTTGGTGAGCTGCCCTTTGTCGCTACTGATTTTTCTCATTCTCTTGTTAATGATGTAAAGTGAACCAAGAATACGGCGCTTTTGCGCTTCGGCTTCCACCAGACCCTTGCGGCTCTCTTGAATTTTTTCTTGCAAGTTCTCGACCACTCGGTCCCGCTCATCGGGAACAGTGGCAGTCACGGTTTGTGCCGTCCCCTTTTCGAGACTGGCGACGATCGTGAGGATCAGGAGAATTTTCGGCAAAGCCATCAACTCTCCAGTCCCTGTTTGGCCGACCATCCATCATTGATTCCCAGTACACTGATCCAAGCACCAACGCCGCCAATGCCTGCGCCGACGATTACCAACAGCAAGACCGTCGAGATATCTAGAAAAGACAAAGTCGGCACGAGACGTGCCAACACTAGACTTGAGGACATCACTGACTTGCCCCAAGTGTAGGCCAAAAGATTCAAGGCCAATGCCGCTATGGTCGCCAGGGCGCCCATAGCCAAGCCTTCTGCGACGAAAGGTCGGCGAATCATTGATGAGGTCGCGCCTACCAATTCGAGGATCTGAATTTCTTCGCGGCGAGCAGCGATCGACGAGCGAATCGAATTCCCGACGACAAAAAGACTACCCAAAAGCAGAACAATGGCCATCACTCCGCTACTCGCATAAAGGGTACTGACAAAAGATGAATAGTTGTGAATCCAACTTTGACCATAGGAAACGTCTTCAATTCCTTCGAGTTTCTTAATGCTGGCCGCAGTCTCTTCGAGTGCGGTGACATCGGTCTCGGTGGCAACACCCTTTTTGAGAACAAGGCGAAAGCTTGCTGGAAACGGGTTGGAAAAATCGGCGTCAGCAAGAAGATCTGGAGCATAGCTCGCCATTTGCGAACGAAAGTTCTCGGTTGCTCTCTCTCGCGGAACGTACACGACCTCGCGGAAGTCATCGCTCGTAGCAAAATGTTTCTTTAAATTTTGAATCGTGTCATTGGGAACGTCGTCGTTAAGATAGGCCGTCATTTGTACGCCGTCACCCCAAGAGGCAAGTATGCGGCGCAAATTCAACGACAGCGACAGCACGAATACGACAACGGTGAAAGTCGACGCTAACACCGTCAACGTCGCTAATTGCATCCCGGTATGATGAACCCATGATCTGCGAAAACTCTTCAGATCGTCCCTGATCGAGGATGCCACGATTTCAAACTCCTTCTGCGTAAATTCGGTTTACTGATCTATTTCGATCTGACCGGCCTTCAGACGAACCACACGCTTCGCCCTTCGCTTCACAAGGTCAAGATCGTGGGTCGCCACAAAAACCGTGGTACCTTGGGCATTAACCCGCTCAAGGAGATCCATGATCTCCTCGCTCATCTGCGGATCGAGATTTCCCGTAGGCTCATCGGCGATGAGGACGCCCGGTTGGTGAATCAGCGCGCGCGCGATCGCGACTCTCTGCTGTTCTCCGCCCGAAAGCTGCTCAATGAAGTTTTTCTTCTTATAGACCAGGCCAACGTTTTCCAGCATTTCCTCAACTCGTTTTGCCAGTCCCGTTGTCTTGTCGCCTCGGACCTCCAGCGGTAAAGCCACATTGTCAAAGACGGTGCGACCCTTCAGCAAGCGGAAATCCTGAAAGACCACACCGATCTTGCGGCGGAAGTAAGGCACTTGCGATGCCGTGATCGTGCCGATGTCCTGCCCAGAGATTTCAACTACTCCTGAGCTCGGTTTGTCAAAGGCGGAAATCATCCGGAAGAGGGTGGTTTTTCCGGCACCGCTCGGTCCGGTCAAAAAAAAGAATTCGCCCTTGGGAATCTCAATAGTGACATCACGAAGCGCGTGAACAGGGCCCGTATAGGTTTTGTAGACATGGGAAAAGCTTATCATCCCATTAGTCTACGGGGGCTCAGAACAGTTGACCACTGAGCAACAGGTCCATAATTTTCTCATGCTGCTCGCGCAGAGCGTAGCGAATGGTACTTGGGTCGATTTGTGGTCGAGTCGAGCGCATAAAACTTGAGCTTGGTCCTAAGACCTCCGCATAGGAAGTCTTCACGGATTTGATGACGGCGCCATTTTGATAGACGCGACTGACCAGATAGGGATTGTTGGTTCCCCAATCCTCACTTTGAATATGAAAGTTCATACCGCGATAAACAACGTCCGAGTTGAAACCTTTTTGCGTTTGATGTTGCATCGGTCACCTCCTCGTTCGTTTTTTCTGTCGATAGTTTCGACAACAAAACTCGATCCTCACTGAGCGCTGTTCATTCTCCCCG
>SXRI01000159.1 GCA_005793615.1 Bdellovibrionales bacterium | reverse complement strand
CGGTGCCGCGAAAGCCGTCTCGCTTGTTTTGCCTGAACTCGAAGGCCGTCTCGACGGAACATCTGTGCGGGTGCCAACTCCCAACGTTTCGCTGGTCGATCTCACTATTCTAGCCAAGAAGGATCTTTCGGTTGAGGCGATCAACAACGCCCTCAAGGCGGCCGCCTCGGGACCGCTGAAAAACATTCTTTATTGTGAAGACAAACCGCTCGTATCGATTGATTTCAATGGAAACCCGCATAGCTCGATTGTTGATCTTGATAGCACCATGGTGTCTGGCAAAAACATGGCGAAGGTGTTCTCGTGGTATGACAATGAGGCCGGTTTCTCGAATCGCATGATTGATCTCGCCTGCTACATGGCTGAGAAAGGCATTTAATTTTTATGAGCACCACGATCGGCCTTAAGGGCATTCAAACCATCGAGAATTTTGATCTGAAAGAGAAGTGCGTGTTCATTCGCGTTGATTTCAATGTCCCACTCGCCGAGGGGGATCAAGGTTCGACGATCACTGATGACACGCGGATTCGCGCGGCCCTGCCGACGATTCGCTATGCGCTTGAAAAGGGTGCGAAAATCGTGCTTGCATCGCATCTTGGCCGTCCAGAGGGAAAGCCGGAGGATCGCAAGAAGTTTTCGATGGAACCCATCGCCGCGCGACTGGGTGAACTCCTTAAGGCTGAAGTCGTTTTAGTCGAAGATCCGACATCGGATGCTCCGAAAGGCCTGCTGCCTGGACTACGCCACAACCAAGTCATCTTGCTTGAGAACTTGCGCTTTGAAAAGGGTGAGACCAAGAATGCCCGTGAGTTCGCACTGCAGATGGCGTCGTACACGGATATTTACATTAACGATGCGTTTGGCGCGAGCCATCGAGCCCATGCTTCCATCGAAGCCCTGCCGCAAGCGGTAGAGAAAAAGGGTATTGGCTTTCTGATCAAAAAAGAGATCGAAATGCTCGATGTTCTGCTACATGCACCGCAAGCGCCGTACATGGCAATTCTTGGTGGCGCTAAGGTTTCTGATAAAATCCCGGTCATCGAAAATCTGATCGAGAAAATCGACACTTTTTTGGTTGGTGGAGCGATGGCCTACACCTTCCTTGCCGCCCAGAATCTATCAGTTGGCAAGTCACGGGTTGAAAAAGATAAAGTCAGCTTTGCCCGCGAGATGCTTGCTCGAATCGCGGCCCGTGGTAAGAAAATGCTCTTACCCGTGGATCATGTGATCACCAATGACTTTTTGGCACCTTCAGAAATCAAGATCACTGACACAGCGGCTATTCCCGAGGGTTACCTTGGCGTCGATATTGGTCCGAAGACGCGCGAACTTTATCGCAAGGAACTCTCGCGCGCAAAGACGGTGTTTTGGAACGGCCCGATGGGCGTTTTTGAGAAACCTGAATTTGCGCAGGGTAGTTTCGCCATTGCGGAGGCATTGGCATCCTTCGCACAAGACGACGGTACCCATAGTGCTCTCACTATCGTTGGCGGCGGAGATTCGGCCGCAGCCGCTGAGGCCAGTGGTTTTGCCGGAAAAATGGCGCATATATCTACCGGCGGTGGTGCGAGCTTAGAGTATTTGCAGGGTGATAAACTTCCAGGTCTTGAAGTCCTGCGTAACCTTCGTCCATCGGTGCAACCTACATTATGAAAAAAGATGCTCGTCCCTTTATAGTTGCTGCGAATTGGAAAATGCATAAGTCGCCGCGCGAAGCGGGCGAATTTCTGAAGAGCTTTGTCGCGCAGACGAACAAGCGTTCGCTTGGCGGTGACTGTGAAGTAGTTTTCTTCGTACCTGCCATCGATTTGATGGTGGCAGCGGAGAGTTTACGTGACTCCCAAGTGAAGTGGGGAGCGCAAAACTGCTATTTTGAAATGAAGGGTGCCTTCACTGGTGAGACCTCACCGGCGGTTCTTTCAGAAATCGGTGCGCACTACACTCTAGTCGGGCATAGCGAGCGGCGCGCGATCTTTCATGAGAGCGATGCTGAAACCGGCAAAAAGGTAAAGGCCCTTCAAGGGGTCGGGATCGTACCGATGCTTTGTGTGGGCGAAACACTCGCTGAGCGCGAGGCCGGTCGGACGAACGAGGTGATTCTGCGGCAACTGCGCGCCGGGCTCGAACACCGCGATACAAATAAAAATGTCGTCATCGCCTATGAACCTGTTTGGGCTATCGGCACCGGTAAAGTCGCGACGCCTCAACAGGCCAACGATGCTCACGTAGCGCTTCGTCAAGGTCTCAAAGACCTTGGTGGCGATGGCTTTTCGCGTGTAACGCCGATTCTTTACGGAGGAAGCGTTAAGCCTGAGAATGCTGCCGAACTCGGCGCCCAGTCTGAGATCGATGGCTTCTTAGTAGGTGGAGCTTCGCTGGAAATCGCCACCTTCCTGCCGCTAATACCTGGCTGATACCTAGCTGACATCTGGATGACGCTATCGCCAAATGGCGATTGGGCGCAGAGCATTGTGATTTCCAGTATCAATAAGGGAAATTGACGAGTCGCCGGATGCCTGCGGAAGTACAGGTGAGTTCCTATAACGTGTCAAGTCAATTGACATAATGCTAAGTGATATTCGATATTTATACAATGGCGCTCTTGTTCTTGACCTAGGTCTGGCTTAGACTGAATTCAAGCTTAAGAGTGCCTGAGTGAAGACGCATCTTGGATCTTTCCAAGATCACAGGCGAGGACCCCTGGTCTCAAATCCTATCTGTGTGGGTGACTCCTGACTCTCTATGAGGAGGCCCTAAATGAAGAAAAGCAAAGTGCGGCTTCACATTCGCCGTTGTCACATCTGTGCTGGAGTGACCGAGTGTGAGGGAGCGATCGTGAACCGTTGCCAGTCTTGTGGCAAGGCAATGGCACCGTTTTATTTTTTCAATGAACTTGAAGTCACGCCTTACTCTGAATGCAGTGTCCGTCGGGCACTCATCCTGGGTCCAAATGAGCGAATACCAGTGTGGGGCTTCACGGCCTATTGGTAGAACTTTGATGACAGTGTTCCTAAAACCGATTGTGATAAGTCGTAGAGGGATGGATTGGGTAATAAAAAGTTTCGTGCGATCAAACTGGCGGATATCGAGCGCGCGCGCGAGTTCTTGCATGGCAAGATCACGCGCACGGGAGTGCGTCGCTGTCCGCCCGGCCTAGATCTCGGCGAGACCGAACTTTGGCTCAAGCTTGAAAACGAGCAAGCCACCGGAAGTTTCAAGATTCGCGGCGGCCTCAATAAAATGAATTCCCTGACATCCGAAGAACGCAAGCACGGCGTTGTTGCCAGCTCTGCCGGTAATCATGCGCAAGGCCTGGCCTACGCGGCGAAATCCCTTGGGGTCGTGGCGCACATCGTGATGCCCAAGACTACGCCCATCGTAAAGGTGAACGCGACTCGCTCCTATGGAGCCGAGGTGATTCTTCACGGCGAAGTCTATGACGATGCTTATGCCTACGCCAAGGAACTTGAGCGGGATAAAGGCTATGTCTTTGTTCATCCTTATCAAGACTCCGAGATCATTGCTGGCCAAGGGACAATCGGGCTTGAGATTCTCGAGGACTTACCGGATCTGGAGTCAGTGGTGGTTCCGATCGGTGGTGGCGGCGTGATCAGCGGTATCGCAACCGCGATCAAAGCCCAAAAACCTGATGTTAAGATTCTTGGTGTGGTTTCAAACCAGGCTTCCGGCATGATGCATCTCTTTCGAGGCGAAAGTGAACCCGCTGTTGACGCCCGCAAACGGGTGGCGACGATCGCCGAGGGTATTGCCATCAAAAGCCCAAGTGCATTGATGTTCTCAACTTACATCTCGCCATTGGTTGATCAAGTTGTTGAAGTTGATGATAACGAAATCGCCCAGACGTTGGTTTTCCTTCTGGAAAAGGGCAAAACCGTGACCGAAGGCGCGGGTGCTGCGGGCCTTGCGGCAATCATGACTAAAAAAGGTCTGAATCTCGGTAAGAAATCGTGCGTGGTTCTGACCGGTGGAAATATTGATCTCAATGTGATGGCGAAAGTGATCGAGCGCGGTCTCAGGCGTGAACATCGCTTGGCGCGTTTTGCGGTAGTTTGTGAAGACCTGCCCGGGACTCTTAATCGCCTTACCAATGTGATGGCCGAGGAACGAGCCAATGTCCTTGAAGTTTATCACGATCGCGTTTCTCCTGAACTCGGGATTCGTGAGACGCGAATTGACTTACTGGTGGAGACCGCCAGCGACCAGCATATCCAGAAAATTCAAGAAGCGCTCAAGGCGATGGGCTTCAAAATCATCCGCAATTAGGCCCGTGCGCAATTTGGTCCGTAAATATCAAACCGAGATGGTGGCGAACTTTTCTACGCAAAGTTGCTTAAGAAAAGTTAAGACGGTGAGAAAGCGTTGCTGCCAAAGCAGTTCCGCGGCTGTTAAAGTTGTTTTCGTTTTCAAAAGTTCGACAGGAGTTTTTAAACTCGAGTGATCGATTGTTTCTTCCAGATTGAGGCAGAAATCACGAGTCTTGTTCCAT
>SXRI01000158.1 GCA_005793615.1 Bdellovibrionales bacterium | reverse complement strand
GAGCTTTTGAGTATCATGGATCTGCACAATCCGATTCAATTAAGAAAAAAAGTGGAACAAAAGCTTAAAGCAATTAATGAACTCGTGCAACAGGCCGATAACCTTAAAAAGGCGGGATAATGAAGAAAAAAGCTAAATCCATCAGTAACATTTATTTACCGGTAAACACGACCACGCTGTCCGCTAGTGCCGAGGCCCCAGCAAACAAATTCATTGTTCTTGATCCCGCAGGTATGCTCGCTTTGCTGTCCGGCAGAGATACCTATCACCTCACTGATCAAAGTCTGCACCTGGCCCGGAGATTTGCGATGAGTTAGCGTACCATCGCCAACGTTGTAATGAGTATTAAATCCCCAACATAAGGCGGCACCGCTGAAAATTCCGCAAGTATGATTCTTTCCTGCTGTGACTTGGGTGGCGCCGCTGGGATTGTTTAACAATGCGCTGGGGTAGTTCCGAGAGATCTGGGTGCCATCACCGAGTTCGCCGAAGGTGTTTGAGCCCCAACACTTAATATAGCCTGCGATGACGGCGCAGGCATGATAACCGCCGGCAGCGATCGAGGTAACACCTGAGGCGGCATTTGCGACTGACTGCGGAGAAACGGCATCGTTGTTGCCGGTTCCCGTGCCGAGTTGGCCATTGGCTCCCCAACCCCAACATTTCGCAGCGCCATTGTGAATGGCACAGGTAAAATAGTAACCGGCAGAGATAGCGGTTACGCCGCTATTTAGGCCCGGTACCGCCGTGGGGATCAGTTTGTTGTCAGTGTTTCCGGTACCGAGTTGCCCGTGATTGTTTCTTCCCCAACAATAGACGCCGCCGTTAACGATGGCGCAGGCATGTACGGATCCCACCGAAACTTGCTGGACGCCGGTTCGCAAGGTGGCATTGGCCACGGGTTTCAGTTTCGCCGCAACCGTACCATCACCGAGTTGGCCAACCGGGTTGTCGCCCCAGCAAAAGAGCGCTCCGCCGGCAACGCCGCAGGTTGAGTAATCACCTACAGAAACCTGGGTAAAGGCGGCGGTAATCCCGGTTACATCCACATTGACAGGTACGTTGTGTGAGGTGGTGTCGCCCGTTCCTAGGGTGCCTTTGGAATTGTCACCCCAACATTGCACGACCATGTTCTTGACCCAACAAGTTGAGTACATTCCGGCCGAGATCATCGGCGGCGGAGTGTTATCAACAACATTAATTTGATTGGAATAGGTAAATTTAGATGACGATGCTTCGGTCACCTGCAGCATAAAGGTCTTGTTACCTGTGCCAGCCGCGGCTGTGGAATTAAAGCGAAGGGTGGCCTCGGTGGCACCGCTGTTGATTATAAGGCTACCGCTACTGGGGGTAAAGTCAGTTCCAGCAGGTGTGATTTGCCAGTTGAGCGTGTAAGTCTGGCGAACATTGGTGAGGGCGATCACTACCGCCGCATTCTGTTCGCCTCTAACCACAGATTTCGGTTGAAAGATAATCGAGGGTGTCTGACCAGGAGTCGACGTCGGTGCCGGAGTTGGGTTGATACCGAGACTGCCAAGAGGCGTTTTCACTGATGAGGAAGAATAGGGCGCGCAGTTTTGAAAGAGACTGAACATGATAGAAGAGAGAGCGATAGTCAGAACAAGAATCGAACTGCTTCTACGCATTGTCCCTCCGTCAAATCTAGAAATGATCTTAGCCTAAGGTCTCATCGTCTCAAAATGGTGAAAACTTGAATCGTCTCGTTTTGAGATCGTCTTGTATCTGGACCGGCGCTAAAAATCCCGCCATAATCGAGCCATGACTACTCCATTGAGAGAACTTCTCCGGCTTGTTGTAATCGCAGCATTTACGATGAATGTTTTTGCTGTTCCTGTGCGCGCAGAGTTGGCGATTGTGGATGCCTATGTCGGTAAGATTAAGGCAGCAAGTATTCGAAAAACGCCACTCACTCTGCAGGGGCAGGCGGCGCTACTCATCGAAAAATTGAATGACAAAAACCAAGTCCTGGCACGTTTAGTTTCCTGGACTGACAAGCTGATAGTGGAGATAGACGCAGAAGGCGATGGTCATGTCGATACATGGGAAATGTACTCCAACGATACCCACATCAAGATGAGCGCTCCGGCCAATGACACCTTTAATGTCATGGATGTGGATTATCTAAGCTCCGAAAGTCGAGTGACGATGCGTTTTTCGCGCCAGGCGAATGGTGAATTTATTCTTCGCTCGCAAAGTCAAATGCCCTTGGTCGTGGAGTTCGAGGAATCCGTACAGGGCATCGCTGGCGGCCGAGGTGCGGTCGAAGAGGTCACCGATGCCCCCTTGGATGTTCGAAAGCGTGTCGCTCTCCATCAAGAAAAAATGCTCACCAAGTCGATCAAGAAGGTCGTTAACCAATCGCAGTGTGGTGGTCCGGCGAAACGAACCGCTCACTTGGAAACGGCGATAGCGCGAGTAGCACTTAGCGGTGGGACGATGGAAGTGCCCCCTGAGAGAAGGTACCTCAGTTGCTTGCGTGAACATGGATTGGAAAGTGAGGCGAGTTTTATCTCGTCACGTTTTTTTTCAACCATGATTCCCGAAAATTCGTCGCCTGCGCGGTGGAGCGTTGGCTGTCAAACCTGTCAGAAAGAAAAGGCTTCCGTCAAGTCCTCGCAAGGGCTCTGTCAGACACAAAATCTATCTAGCGGTGCTTTTCGCGCGCGAGGAGCGGGAGGTAAGCCAGAAATTACTTTCATTAAAAACGTTCCCTGCCGTGGCTCTTCGTGTGAGCCGACATCAGAACAAAAATCGCGCACATTTTTTCACGAGATGTTGCATGCTGCTTCGGTCGGATCAGAGCAAAAGGTGGATGCGATTACCAAGTGTTGCGCTCCGTCCGATGGGAAACCGGGAAATTGCACGTTGCTCGATAACGATCAGCAGGCGCGTGAACGAACTCAGATCTATCTTTCGTTGTACTTCAATTTGAAAGAAGCTACCCGCAAAGAGGTCGATGGTCTCTGCGCACGGTTACCCGCGAACCCAGCGACAGCGAATCAGGCGACCTCCGGCGCAGACTGTCCGCTCGGTTACATTTCGAAACTGGCGGAAGCTCATCAAAAAGTGTTGGAGCAAAACAAGGCTAGCAGCTGTAAGTCTGAGGTGTCTGCGGCTTGTCAGACCGAGTTGACCAAGGCGCAAAGTAAGGTATTCGCAGTGGAGGTTTCCAGTCGGTGTGATGGTGTTGACAAGGACAACGTGAAGGCGAAAGACGATTGTCGAAGCGCGGCCAGCGGGCTTGCTGCCATACTCGCACCTGTCAATGCCATCGGCGACAAGATTGATTTTGCAAAAGGTGGTGCAAGTGTGCGCCATCAACTTCCCACCGGGCAAATGGCTGATGCGGCCGGAAAAGCTGGCCAGGCGGCGGCAGAGAGTTCAGTTCCAGGTACTAGTCCCATAAAGGTGTACTCCCTCCGGGGGCCGCAAATGGCTAACGGAGGCTTAGATGCGTCGCGAACTGCAAGCGCTGAACGCGCGCAAGCCATTATGGCGGACGTCCTTGGTAAACAAGTTGGCTTAATAGACTCGGTGATCAATCGCCTCAATAAGATCGCGCACTCAGTATTTGGAATAGGACCTGCACATGCCAATCAGGGCCGGAGTCAGGTCACAGTCGTTGATCCGTCCCGGACCGGCATGAGTGCCCATATGCGCAAACTACTCACCTCGAAATCGCAAGCGAGTGGTGATCGTGGCAGTAGTTCGACAGTCCCTCAACCTTTAGTGACTCAAGATTTGACTCCCGCACAAAGCGCCGCTCGCGAGACCTTTGTGAATCAAATGACAAACGTTTCTTCGGACGACCTGCATCGACGCCTGGATCAGAAAGATGTTCAAAAGACCCTTGCTGACCATAATATCGGCGTTATCGATCAAAAGGGCGCCCGCCACGATCGAACTGCCGAGCCCACACGGTGGCTTATATATGACGAAGATAGCGGTCGATTGCGCTATCTTGATGCCGATGAAAAGTAGGCATCCAATAGGGCCGATCAGTTAAAGCCCTGCGCCTTTGGATTTAATCCTGCCTCAAATTGAGACGGATTTCGCGACCCCTGAAAGTGCAAGACTTTTTTCCTGAAAGGTCTCATTTTTTGCCGCTTCCTGCCGATTAGTCTAGTAAGGGAAATAGAATCAATCAAGCGGTGGGCTTTGACGATGTTTCGTTCTGCGAATGGAGCAAAGAGAATTGTGTCCGTCGTACTCGCGCTGGCGATCGGAATTGCGCCATCGGCGAGTTTTGCTGGCTCGCGCGGAAACCATAGACGCAAATCACCTTTCGACCGCCCTATTATCAGTGCTGAATTCGGTAAACTAAAGGGCGTCACTCTCAAACAGTACTTACTTCCTATCGGTAACGCCCAGGGAGTTATTACAGAAAAATATTACCGCGCTAAGATCTTGCTCGAACGGATCACGATGTGGGAAGACAAAATGATCATCGAGATAGATCGCAATGGCGACGGCTATCTCGACGAATGGGATGCCTATTCCGATAACGGACGTATTCGCATGGGCAAACCGTCGATGGGGGTCTTCGCGGAAATGGATGCCGAGATCCTGTTGAAAGACCAGCGTCAAAACCAGCGAGTTAAACTGCATTACAAGCGCGAGGCGTCGGGCAGATTCCGTTTGAATTCGCGCACAACTTTTCCTATCGATTATATTTGGTCCACTCCTGATGCTACGGAGCTAAGAGATGGTGGTCTCAACGCAGGCCCAGATCCAGGCGTAGGTGACACGAGCAAAAATTGGACTGGTGCTAATGAGGTGCTCAATACGGCAACGGTGAACAATGCTGCAGAGAATGCCATTGATCAAAAATGTCAGGGTACCGAGCGTAAGGTCATCAAAGAGGCTGTGCAGAATGTACTGACTGGCGAGCGTAAACACGGCGCGAGTGCGGATGGAAAACGACCATCTCTCTACCTTCGTTGCCTGCGTGACAATGAAATGGACCGAGAAGCTGATTATCTCCAGGCTCAGTTAGCTAAAAATGAAATTGCACCGGGGCGCAAGCAGCCTCTCAAGATCAGCTGCCAGAAATGTGGCAGCAAATCGAAGAACCCGAAAAAGAAAGATCAGGACGCTTCGGAAAATTCTTCCAACGCCCAGACCGACGAAGAAAAAAATGAAGTTCGTCTTTGCAAAGAAAAAAAGTCCGCGGCTTACCATCCTACTGGCGCTAGCTCGAAGGGTGACGGTGAACCGACCGCTACCCTGATCACACAGAAGGACGAGAAGGCCACAAGTGTGGGAGCAGCTTCCCGAAAACTTATGCATGAGTTTCTCCATCATGCCTATGTTAATAACCATAGACTCGTGAAGGCGATCCTGGACTGTTGTGCTCCTAACGATAAAGCACAGCCGAACTGCAAATCGCCCTATCTTGACCAGCTTAGAGGTAAGAAGGGTCCGATAGGTACCGAAGTCGCATCCAATCAAGGTTCTACCTCAAATGCCGAGACACCTGTTCAAGAAGATTCAGGGAATGCGAAGAAGGAACCAGTCAAAAAAGATGAGGGCACTCCCGGGCACGGCGCCCCCCCCGCGCATCCCGAGGAGAAACCGAAACCCCATAAAAAGAGCGCACATCCGCCACCGGCATCCGCTCCAGCTCCGACGACACCGTCGGAGTCCGAAAAGCGACCAGGTCAAGTAGTGGCTGACAAGGGGAAGGCTCAAAGTGACTCGGAACCTTCACCAAAAGTCCCGCAGGAAAAAGCAGAAGGCAAAGGCGGTCCAGTCGCCGCCAAGGGAGGCGCCCGTGGAGAGCCCGAACAACCAGAAAGTCCCAATGCCGCCGATTCAAACAAAGGCAAACCAGATGGTTCTGTTGAAGCTAAGGCTGAGAATAAAAATGTACCTAAATCAGATCCTGCCGCAAGCTCGAAAAACGAAGGCGTAAAAGAAACGCCAAGAGACGTTGGCAAAGAACCATCGAAACCTGTCGCTGCAGGATCTGGAGCTGCCGCCGATGGCAAGGCTTCAGATCCTTCGGTTGATCCCAAGACCGAGACACCGTCTAAAGGTAAACCTGATAATCAAACCACTGCAAAACCAGATGTAAAATCAGATCCTAGTGAAGGTGTGAAAAAGGAAGCGACTGCGGAAGCTCGGAAGGAAGCGGTCAAAGACGCGCCAAAATCCAGCGGTGCAGCTGGACCCACCAGTGACAGCAAGCCAGATGGCAAATCAACAGAGAACCCAGCAAATCCCAAGACCGACACGACCGCAAATAGTAAAGGCGAAAATTCAACCACGCCCAAATCAGATCCAAGCACGACCGCGAAAAGCGAAGGCACTAAAGAAGCTCCAAAGGACAATGGCAAAGACTCACCCAAGGACTCACCCAAAGACTCTTCGAAAAATGCATCGGTCGAACCTGGAAAAGCGACCTCGGCTGATGGAAAGTCCGGCGCGAGTGATACGCCAAAATCCAGTGGAGCGGGGGCAGGAGCTGCCGGTGGTGGCAAGTCCGCAAATAATACCCCGGTTGGAAAGGTCGATGCAGATCCCAAGGCTACGACAGATCCCAAGGCTACGACAGATCCCAAGGCAGCGACAGACCCAAAGGCGCAGGTAGACCAAAAAACTGCGAATCCTAAGGCACCTGCCGATCCCAAGTCTGCAACTGAGGGTGGTTCGCTCGCCGGTAAAGACGGTTCCAACCCCGGAAAAAAGGATGCTTCTGCACAGGTGGTTCAGCAGGGCCCTGGCTTGAAGGCTGATCCGAAAAACACGCAAGCCGCAGGGAAGAGCGACGGTCGTGACCAGACGAAAGAAGGTAGTAAAGCCTCGGCACGGGACTCCCAAAAGACATTGGCTGCAAAACAGTATAAGTCGAAATCGGCGGAGCCTACGCGTAATGACTACCAGAAAAATAGTTCCGGCTATCAAGGACCGGTGCTTGCGAAGACGTTCGATCCTGCCGTTTTTCATCAGGTGGTAGTCGGCTTTGTGCAAACGATGGCCACCGCGCTCGCCGGCAGTCGGCAAACTGAAAAGACGATGACTGTCGCTGATCCGACTACGCCGTTGATACGTAGAGGCGTTGGAGCCGAAGGAACGATGCTCGCGAGGGCCGAAAAGCTTACTGAGCCTCCATCGCAGGCGAGAGTGATGGCGGCGCCTCCGAGTGTGCAACGTGGACCGGCGTCGGTCACTGCGAACGCCGAGGGGAAGCCACGTGATGAAATCGTAAACAAAGGTTTAGACAGTACTTTAGGCGTTCGAAAAGTCGCACCGATAAAGCCAGATCCGGGCTCCAGTTCGAGCGAAGCAAAAAAACTACCGGCGTTTTCCGCGGCTTCACAGGCGG
>SXRI01000157.1 GCA_005793615.1 Bdellovibrionales bacterium | reverse complement strand
GTTACGAATGGTGGCAATCGCCTGATCGAGAAGCTTGGAACGAAAATCACGAACATAGAGTTCAGCGAATTCGACTTCAAGAGCGTTGTTTTCGAATTTCACGACCCGCAGAACGCCATCGTAAATCTTCTCGACGGCCTTTTCGACGTTAGCGCGATCCTCGGGCTTATTGATCTCGATCTTCATCACTCCACGAAGCGGATCAGTCACCACTACAGCTTTGACCACGGCCTGCTCTTCCTTCAACTGGTCAGGAAGCTGCAGCGAAAGGCGGTTGGCATCTGCCTTGATCGCCGAATCGACATCAATACGCAAAACCAAGTGCGATCCACCTTGAATATCGAGGCCGAGAACCATTTTTCCTTTGGTCGGCCACCACATTTTTTCGACGTTAACGAAATTCGGCACGGTCCAGATCACCGCAACCGCCAAAACTACCAAAATAACCGTCCAACGCAGGCGTAAATTCTGACTCATTGTCTGCCCTCGTTCTTTTCTGCTTTTGCGGCTTCGCTCTTGTTGTCACCGTTTGAAGTGGCCGCCATGGCCGCCGACGAGGAAACTTGGGTGCGTAAAACTTTAATTCGAACTCCGGGAGCGATCTCGAGAGTGACAAAAAGATCCGTCAATCCTTCGACACGGCCGAGAATTCCACCTGAGGTCAGAACGTCATCACCGCGTTTGAGGCCACCCAAGAATGCTTGATGTTGTTTTTGTTTTTTCATCTGCGGGCGAATCATCAGCATATACATAATGCCCAACATAACGATGAACGGAACCAAGTTCATCAGCGGCGAAACCGGCGCGCCACCGCCACCACTCGGCGCTGTCTGAGCGCCCGCTGTCGACACCGACAGGGTTACGGCAATGGCCGTGGTCGAAATCAAAATCGCGAAATTCAAAAAGGTCCGATACATTCGGATCTCCTCAAGCTAGGTGCTTAGTTAGATATCTTTTAGGTACTTTTGAACCAATAAAACTCAAAACTTTTCATGTTTTAGGCTGTTAGGCAACGACAGAAATACTTCCAAGGGGCAACTGTTCAACTCGGCTTACTAACAAAGCGCGTTAGACAGAAGTCACGATACTCCGCCCACCGCCCTTCGCGAATCGCCGCGCGCGCACGAGTCATCAATGCAAAATAAAAGTGCAAATTATGAATGGTATTTAAGCGCGAGCCCAAGATTTCACCACTTAAGAATAGGTGCCGCAAATAGGCTCGCGAGTAGTTCTTGCACGTATAGCAATCACACTCGGGATCAAGGGGCCGAGCGTCTTCACGGTACTCATTGCGCTTGATCGACACTCGGCCCTGCCAAGTGAAGAGCGTACCGTTACGGGCGGTACGCGTGGGCATGACACAATCAAACATATCAATACCCGCATCAATACAAAGAATCAGATCCAACGGTGTGCCGACACCCATCAGATAGCGTGGCTTGTTTTTCGGCAGGTGCGGCGCCACTTCTTTAACCAGAATGTGCATGAGTTCAATCGGCTCGCCGACACTAAGGCCGCCAAGAGCATAACCCGGCAATTCCACGCTGGTGATCTGCTCAAGACTTTTCATCCTGAGATCGAGTTCGAGGCCACCCTGAACGATACCAAACAGCATTGATTGCTCTCGAATCATCGCGGCCTTTGAGCGCTCAAGCCAGCGGTGCGTGAGCTCCATTGACTTAATGGTCTGCTCGCGGGTCGCCGGATATGGCAGGCACTCGTCAAACGCCATAATGATATCAGAGCCGAGATCCATCTGAATCTCCATGCTCTTTTCCGGACTGATAAAGGACTTCGTACCGTCGAGATGGGAGCGAAATTCCACCCCTTCTTCGCTCATCTTGCGGAGCGAAGCGAGCGAGAAAACCTGAAAACCGCCACTATCGGTGAGAATCGGCCGTTCCCAATGCATGAACTTATGCAGCCCCCCCAGTTTGGCCACGGTCTTTTCACCAGGGCGCAAGTGAAGATGATAGGTGTTGCCAAGAACCACCTGGCAACCGGCTTCGAGAAGTTCCTCGGAAGTCATCGCCTTCACCGTGGCGCGAGTACCGACCGCCATGAACACCGGAGTTTCGATTTTGCCGTGCGCGGTTTCAAGTACGCCCGATCGGGCCTCGCCCTCTTCAGCGAGAAGCGTAAAGTGTTGACCTAGGTGATGTGCCGGGGGAGTTACTTGCTCCATACGCTTAAATCTCCATAACTAAAGAGTCGAAACTCGCGAGCCATCGCCCAAGTATAACTGCTACGTACTTTTTCAAGACCGGCAAATGCCGCCACTAAAGCCAACAATGTTGATCGGGGTTGGTGGAAGTTCGTTAGCAAGCGATCCACCATGCGCCATTCAAATCCCGGGCGAATAAACAGATCGGTCGAACCGACAAAGCCGCCATCAGAGGTCGCCGCCAAATAGCCGTGCGCTGCCGACTCCAGACTTCGCGCTACCGTTGTTCCCAAGGCCCACACTCGGTTCCCCGATGCCCTAGCAGCTTGGATCCCCTGCCAGGTTTCAGGCGAAATCTCAACGGCTTCGGCATGCATCACGTGCTCGTCAAGTGTCGGCGCCGTCACCGGCAAAAAGGTTCCTAACCCTACATGAAGCGTCATCGTCAGTACGCGAACACCGCGTGCCTTCAGAGTTGCCAGGTCATCCTGGCTGAAATGCAGACTTGCTGTCGGTGCGGCAAGACTTCCGGCGCTCTTCGCCCACGCCGTTTGGTAAACGCTTTCGTCAGCCGATCGGTTATGGCGCTCGCCGCGAGCCTTTTGTATATAAGGAGGAAGCGGCATCTCGCCGAGGCGCTCAAAGTAGCTCGCATCCAAGTCGCGGTTGGCCTCAACCACTTGCGTGCGCCCGCGGCTCACAAGCCTGAGTTCGACTCCGCCGGGCAGAACTTGCACAGCACCTTCGCGCCACCGACTCGACGGGCAAAGCACCTGCCATTTTCTCAAACTCCCAGCTTCGCCCGTGGCCTGAACTGGCGCAAGAAAAAGAATCTCCAATTCCGACTCGCTGAACACCCGCCGCTTGAGCACCTTGGTATCATTGATAACCAGGCAATCTCCCGCCTGAAACTGACTGAGAAGCTCGGGCATGCCACTGAGTTCTTTGACATCCACGTCGGTCTGCCCGACCCACATAATTCGGCTCGGTCTTTGCGGCTCGACCGCTATCAAATTTTCGGGGTAAGTGAAATCCAGGTCTTCGAGCTTCATTTTTTTTCCGGAGTTTTTCAGGACGACACATCTAATGCTTTGCCTTTATAAAGTCACGCTCGGCGTCGAAAATATTCCCAAAAGACTCACAAGAGTTTGCCGACAATTGACAGGCGCACTCAGCTTTGGAATAACCATCCTTCCCGAGCATTCCAAATACGCGCGAGTGGCGAAATTGGTAGACGCACCAGCTTGAGGGGCTGGCGCCTTAACGGGCATGCTGGTTCAAGTCCAGTCTCGCGCACCATTTGTCATAGTGTTCGAACCGATATTCCTTAAAAAATCAAAAGACGATCCGCTAAGCCCCGTAGGGGCCAGCAGTGGGCATCCGTTGCCGCACGCTTCGCACCTGAAGAAGTACCCCGCCAAAGACGAATCAGCTCATGCTTTCGTTTCGCATTTTCGCACGAAAAATTCTAAGTCACGCGACCAAGACCTTCAGACCGAGAGCAGAATTTGTTGAAGATCCTGACGATCCCATCTTATTAAGAGAACATGGAATTCGGCGAATGGTACTTCAACTACCCGGATCCCTTTGGAGAGCTCGGCACTCCCGCGCTAGGGTTGTCCAAGTAAACCAAATTGGCCGCCGCGAGCAAACGCGCCCCAAGGAACCCTTAGGGCACATGATTGAGATTTGCGGGCAGTCAACAGTGATCTCAAACTTGTGGTGCACCATTGGATTGAAGACCATTTGAAATGGATAATAAACGAAAATAGATATGATGCTTTGCCATACCTTCATCTTCGATACATGAAGGCCCCCGATTCAATCCTCGGTGATCGACAAGCGCATTGAGTTTGCGCCCTGTCGTCAGTTTTGGCCGAGAGTTTTGGCCGAGAACTACTGTCGTTCGCTTTTTTTCAGCAACTTATCGAGCATCTTACGAATGCTCTCAGCCGTGCTGCGAAGTTTTATCTCTTTAAGCGGCAGATGCCGGCATTCAGCGATTTTAT
This sequence comes from Bdellovibrionales bacterium, assembly GCA_005793615.1. Lineage (GTDB taxonomy): Bacteria > Bdellovibrionota > Bdellovibrionia > Bdellovibrionales > JAMPXM01 > SXRI01. The sequence goes on along the minus strand of SXRI01000157.1, from coordinate 241 downwards.
AAATGACAAGCTTTTTACCATCGAGAAAAGCGCTATACTCGATATTCGGAGCGTCGGTACAGCCAGGACCAGTGGGCGCTACCAGGCCGCTCTCTCTTAAAGCTGCCGCCAAAATATGCAGTCGCAATAAATCATCCATGTTTAACTTAGGAAGGTCATAAGTCTTCTTTTTCATGGGTTGACCGGATCCGAACTCATTTGGGTGCCAGTATTCGATGACCTTGACGAGACCACGGGTTGT
>SXRI01000156.1 GCA_005793615.1 Bdellovibrionales bacterium | reverse complement strand
TTTCTCTCGGGCCTCTGCCTCTCGGATAACACGTTTTCCGATGCGCATCGATCCACCTTCGCAATCAAACTTCGTATTCGGCTCGATCAAACCCTTGGCGAGCGCACCGGCAATCAAAAAGGTCTTCATCGTCGAACCCGGCTCGAAGGAATCCGTGACCGCGCGATTACGACGCCGATCGGGTGAATAATCCGAGGCGCGGTTAGGATCAAAAGTCGGCGACGAGGCCATCGCCAAAACTTCCGAGCTCTGTGCATCAAGAATGACCCCGACCGCGGAATCTGCTTCGTGTTCGCGCACGGCGCCGGCTAATTCCTGTTCGAGAATGAACTGCAACTCCCGATCAACCGTCAATTGCACATCAAAACCATCCGGCACTTGATTAAAGATCTGCCCATTGACGATCAAAGGCCGCCCGCGAGCATCGCGATGGATTGAAACTTTTTTTGATTCCGCCTGCAGCTGCTCGTTGTATTTGAGCTCGAGTCCTTCAAGCCCTTGACCATCGCCGCCAACGAAGCCAATAACCTGCGAGAGCAGACGTTCATTAGGATATACCCGTTGGCTCTCTTCAATAAAGCCGAGTCCGCGAATTTGAAGGTTATCAATCACATCACGGACTGACTTGGAGAGCTGCCGCTCGATCCAGATAAAACGTTTTTTTCTGAGACGTAATTTTTCCTCGATCACTTTGGCAGGCACGTGAAGCTCTTGCGCCAAGATGCGAGCCACCTTCTTCGGCTCCTCAATGATCTTCGGGTCAGCGAAAAGCGCATAGGAGGGCATCGAGATAGCAAGCTCATGATTGTTGCGATCGAGCACATCTCCACGCCGCGGATTCAAAGTCACAACGGTCTCGAACTGCCGTTTTTGCAGCGATTTCAATCGGTCGTTCGGCAAGATTTGCAGGAAAATCGCGCGGGCGATCATCAATCCCCACATGCCTGTCAAAACTATAAGAATGGTAATTAGACGTGATCGCATAGTCGAAACTCGTCCTATTCCCTGAAGACCACGCCTTGCTCGGTCATTTGTATGATCTGTCCTGAACCAGCTTTGCGAAGTGTGAGCCGGTTTTCGGCAACAGCCTGGACATGCTCAGGGCGAGTGATTTTCGCAAGCTGCACCATTTGCAGGCGCTCTTGATCGCGGATCTGGCGTTCGACGCGCGAAAGCTGCAAGATCGAATAACCCATTCGCCGGATTTCCATCTTGCAAAAGACAATCGTCAATAAGCAGCCCACTATAACGAAAACGCTGGCAAAGGGCGCGACATCGGCGGTCATCCGCTTTTCGATTTGGTAAAAGCCCTTTAACATCCCAAGGGTCAATGCTTTCAACAATCTCGCCGTGAGTAGGCTCGGCACTAAGGTCAATAATGTCTTCATCGCTTCTCTCCATGATTCGATGACGGATTTAGATCCACTTAAAACTTTTTAAAGGCTCGCAGTTTGGCGCTCCGAGCTCGGGGATTTCTCGCAACCTCTTCATCACTCGGCTTGATCACTTTCTTGTTCACCAGCCGGCCCAAATGAAGATTCGCTTTAAACACGTTTTTTACCACCCGGTCTTCGAGTGAGTGAAATGTAATGATCGCCAAAACTCCGCCCTCTGCCAAGCCCGCAATCAGGTCCGGGATCACTCTCTCGATCGACTCGAGTTCCTCGTTAACCTTCATCCGGAGAGCCAGAAAATACCTTGTCGCGGGGTGTGAGCCCTTTTTTTGCCAACCGTCCACACGTTCAATCATCGACGCCAGTTCACGAGTAGTCGCAAAGGGTTTTCGCTCTTTTCGGTCGTGAACGATCGCGCGCACCACGCGAAACGGCCTTTGTATCTCGCCGTACTCAATGAATAGTCTCGCGAGATCCTGTTCATCCCAGGTATTGACGATGTCCGCGGCGGTGACCTCGCCCCTTTGATCCATGCGCATATCCAAAGGCCCATCATGATAGAAACTAAAGCCACGTTCAGCCCGATCCAGCTGCGGCGAACTCACACCTAGGTCGAGGAGCATCAGATTAAAATCACGCGCCTGTTCCTTAGCGAAATCGAGATAACTGGCACGCACCAAGCGCAGTCGGCCTGAAGCAATTTCTTGCGCAAAATTCTCCTTGCCGAAACTAATCGCCTCTTCGTCCCAATCAAACGCCAGCATGCGCACTTCGGGATAGGCATTCAGTACTGCCCGCGCATGGCCACCACGGCCAAAAGTCCCGTCAAAGGCCGAGCGCACGGGGCCGGCAGCCTCGGAAAATACCGTGAGAACGTCATTCAAAAAAACCGGAATATGCTCCGTGGGCGCTGGTGTTGATGTCTGTGTCTGCTGCGTCGTCATTATTTCTTTCCTGGCTTCTTTCCTGGCTTCTTTCCTGTTCAATTGTCGCCCGAGGAGTCGACGAGTGTGTCGAGTGCGGCTACCGCGCTAACTGTATCCTCGAACGACTGGGCCAGCTGGTCATAGACCGACTTCCACGCTTGTTCAGCCCAAATCTCAAATTTGTTGCCGAGCCCCACTAAAACCGCCTCGGCTTCCAGGCCCGAATAACGGCGCAAGCTTTGTGGTACCAAAATCCGGTTTTGCGCATCGATTTCGACCGATTGGCCGCCGGATAAATAAAATCTGTTGAATGCTTGGACCTCGGGTTTCAACGACGACAACTTGCCTATGCGCCGCTCCAGCCGCTCCCACTCCGCTAAAGAGTAAACATCTAAACAGGCGCGACCACGATAGCGACTGTTGGTCACTACCAACTCGCCGGCCTGAATGCTTTTACCCGATGGACCTACAGGAGTACGGAAAGCAGGCGGCAAACTCAAGCGACCCTTCGGATCCAACTTGATTTCAAAGCGTCCACGAAAGGGACCAGTGCCGAAACCGTTCAT